>JABDIP010000579.1 GCA_013003675.1 Inquilinus sp. | reverse complement strand
GAGCCGGCCGCAGGTGACGGTGTGGCTGGCGGCGCAGATGACGCTGATGAAGGCGCCGGAGCTGCTGCAGGACCTGTTCCACCTGATCGTGCTGTTCAGCGCCATGTTCACTTTCTGGCGCCTGACCCGCAGCCAGGAATTGGTGATCGCCCGCGCCGCCGGCGTCTCGGTGTGGCAGTTCTCGCTGCCGATCGTCGCCGCGGCGGCGCTGATCGGCGTCGCCAACGTCGCCGTCTTCAATCCGGTCGGCGCCGCCATGTTCGCCAAGTTCGAAGAGATGGAGGACCGCTACCTGCGCGGCCGCACCAGCCTGCTCAAGATCTCCAGCAGCGGGTTGTGGCTGCGCCAGCGCAACGAGACCGGCGTGTCGGTCATCTTCGCCAACCGCGCCGATCCGCGCAGCATCACCCTGCGCGAGGTAACGGTTTTCCTCTATGACGCCGACAATACGTATCGCGGCCGGGTCGACGGGGCGACCGCTTCGCTGCGCGCAGGCTATTGGGACATCCTCGAAGCCAGCGTCGCGATCGGCGGCACCGCCTCCGAACCAATCCAACAGTACCGGCTGGAGACCGATCTGACGGCGGAGAAGATACAGGAGAGTTTCGCTTCCCCGGAAACCCTGTCGTTCTGGGACCTGCCCGGCTTCATCGCGACGCTGGAGGAAACCGGTTTTTCCGCCCGTAGCCACCGCATGCATCTCTACACGCTGGTGGCCCAACCGCTGTTGCTGGCGGCAATGATCCCGTTCGCCGGCGCCTTCGCGCTGCGCCAGACGCGGCGCGGCGGCACCGCGCTGCTGGTTGTCGCCGGGGTGCTGACCGGCTTCGTCATCTTCATCCTCAACGACGTGGTGATCGCGCTCGGCCTGACCGACGCCCTGCCGCCGCCGGTGGCGGCCCTGGCGCCCGGCACGGTGGCCCTGCTGATCGGCGCCGCCACCTTGTTCCACCTGGAGGACGGGTGATCGAAGGCGACGCCCGGCAGTAGCGCCGGCGCCTGCGGGATGCTATGCCACACGGCCATGCGATCCGACCTCTCGAACGATGCCATGAACCGCCGCTTCGTGCCGTTCCGCCTTCTGCTCCTGCTGACCCTCGCCTGCCTGTGGCTGGTGCCGGCCTCGGCGCAGCAGGTCGTCGAGCGCATTGCCGCGGTGGTCAACGACGACGTCATCTCCACCTCTGACATCGAGGCACGGTTGCGGCTCGACCTGATGGCGTCCGGCCTGCAGCCCTCCGCGCAGAACCAGCAGCGCCTCTTGCCCGGCGTATTGCGCAACCTGATCAACGAGAAGCTGCAGCTGCAGGAGGCGGAGCGCTACAACGTCCAGGTTTCCGATGGCGACATCGATCAAGCGGTCGGCAATATCGCCGGACAGAACGGCATGAGCGTCGATCGCATGACGCAGATGCTGGCCCAGAATGGCATCCCGCTGGCGACGCTGCAGGAACGGATGCGCAGTGAGATCGCCTGGACCCGCCTGACCCAGCGTCGCTTTGCCCCGACGATCAGCATCGGCGCCGAGGAGGTCGAGGAAGTTGTCGCCCGCTATCAGGCGAACCAGGGCCTGCCGGAGCATTTGGTGGCGGAGATCTTCCTCGCCGTCGACGATCCCCAGGACGAACGCGAGATGCGCCAGTTCGCCGACCAGCTCGCCGCCCAGATCCGCCAGGGAGTCACGTTCGCCAGCGTCGCCCGTCAGTTCAGCCAGTCGGCCGGCGCCGCCAATGGCGGCGATATCGGCTGGGTGGTCGAAGGCCGGCTCGACCCGGCGCTCGACGCCGCGCTGGCCGGCATGCGGCCGGGCGAGGTGTCGTCCCCGGTGCGCTCGCCGGCGGGCTATCATGTCTTGCTGCTTCGCGAGCGGCGCCGGGTGGCGGTCGCCTCGCCGGACGAGGCGGTGGTGACCCTGAAACGGCTGGCGCTGGCCATCCCACCGGGCACCGGGCGAGCGAGGACCGAGCAGATCCTCGCCACCGCCCAACGCGCCAGCGCCACCCTGCGGGGCTGCGATGCCCTGGCCGAGCGGGCAAGCGAGCTCGGCGTCGCCAACCTGCTCGAGGCGGGACGCGGCCCGTTGCGCGAGATGCCGGCACCGATCCGCGACGTGATCTCCGGGCTGGACGATGGCGAACCGAGCCGGCCGGTCAGGCTGCCGGACGGCGTGGTCGTCTTCATGCTGTGCGACCGCGAGCTGGCGGCCTCCGGACTGCCCAGCGCCGAGCAGATCCAGCAGGCGCTGACCGCCGAGAGGCTGAACCTGCTGCGCCGCCGCTATCTCCGCGACCTGCGCAACGCGGCCTTTATCGACGTCCGGGTGTGATGGCACGCGACGCCGAACGCCCGCCGCTGGCCGTCACCATGGGCGAGCCGGCCGGCATCGGCGGCGAGATCGCCCTGGCGGCCTGGCGGGCGCGAAACGCCAAGGCGGTCCCGCAATTCTTCCTGTTCGACGACCCGATCCGGCTGCGCGCCCTCATCAAGCAGCTCGACTGGCAGATCGAGATCCGCGAGATCGCGGCGCCGGACGAGGTGCATGCGGTATTCCCCGACGCGGTGCCGGTGCTGCCGATCGACCTGCCGGCACCGGTCACGCCCGGCCGCATCGACCCGGCGAACAGCGCCAAGGTGGTCGAGTCGATCCGGGAGGCCGTCGCCATCGTCCAGGCCGGCGAGGCACGCGCCCTGGTCACGAATCCGATCCAGAAGAGCACGCTGTACGACGCCGGGTTCAGCCACCCGGGGCATACCGAGTTCCTCGCCACCCTGGCCGGGGCGACCCAGGCGCCGGTGATGATGCTGGCCTGCCCGGAGCTGCGGGTGGTGCCGGTAACGGTCCACCTGCCGCTGCGTGACGCGGTGGCGGCGTTGCGCCGCGAGGACATCATCCATTGCGCGACGGTGACCGCCGAGGCGCTGACCCGCGATTTCGGCATCGCTCCGCCACGCCTTTCGGTCGCCGGGCTGAACCCGCATGCCGGCGAGAACGGCTCACTCGGCCGCGAGGAGAAGGACATCATCGCGCCGGCGGTCGAGGCCCTGAAATCCCGCGGCCTGGCCATCGACGGGCCGCACCCGGCGGACACCATGTTTCACCCGCGCGCCCGGGCCGGCTTCGACGCGGCGATCTGCATGTATCACGATCAGGCGTTGATCCCGCTGAAGACCATCGACTTCGACCGCGGCGTCAACATCACCCTGGGCCTGCCCTTCGTGCGCACCTCGCCCGACCACGGCACCGCGCTCGCCATCGCCGGCAAGGGCATCGCCAACCCGGCGAGCATGATCGAGGCGCTGACCGCCGCCGACCGGATGTCGGTCCGACGCGCCGCCCGCGCCAGTGCCACCGCCGGTGGCTGACGCCGGACCGGACCACCTGCCGCCACTGCGCGAGACGATCGCCCGCCATGGGCTGGGCGCCCGCAAATCGCTCGGCCAGCACTTCCTGCTCGACCTCAACCTGACCCGGCGCATCGTCCGCGCGGCGGCACCCTTGGCCGGTGTCACGGTGATCGAGATCGGGCCGGGGCCGGGCGGCCTGACCCGCGCGTTGCTGGAGAGCGACGCCGCGGCGGTGGTGGCGATCGAGCGCGACGACCGCTGTATCGCCGCGCTTGAGGAGTTGCGTTCGGTGGCCGGCGGCCGGCTGAGCCTGATCGCTGGCGACGCTCTGGAAGCCGATTGCGAGGCGCTGGCCCCGGCGCCGCGCGCCATCGTCGCCAACCTGCCCTACAACATCGCCACGCCGCTGCTGATCGGCTGGCTGAAGCGGATCAAGGCCTATCGCTCGCTGACGCTGATGTTCCAGAAGGAGGTCGCCGACCGGCTGACCGCCCGGCCCGGCAACAAGACCTATGGCCGGCTGTCGGTGATGGCGCAATGGCGGGCCGTGGTGCGGCCGGTGCTGACCATCCCGGCGCGCGCCTTCACCCCGCCGCCGAAGGTCGACTCGGCCGTCGTCTCCCTGGTCCCGCGTGACGACCCCGAGCCGGCCGAGTGGGCGGCAATGGAGCGGATCGGCGCCGCCGCCTTCGGCCAGCGCCGCAAGATGCTGCGGCAGAGCCTGAAGAGCCTGGGCGACGCCGAAGGTCTGCTGACCGAAACCGGCCTGCCGCCGACGGCCCGGGCGGAGGAAGTCGACGTCGCCGGCTTCGCCGCCCTGGCGCGGGCGCTTGCGGCGCGCGGCTAAAGCGTCTGGCGCAGGGATTCGACGAAGTCGAAGAGCCCGACCTGGCGTTCGCGCTTCAGCCGTTCGGCGGCCAGGATCGCCTGCACCCGAACGACGCTGGCGTCGAGGTCGGAATTGACGATGACGTAATCGTACTCCGCCCAATGGCTCATCTCGTCGGAAGCCTTGGCCATCCGGCCGGCGATCACCTCGTCGCTGTCCTGGGCCCGGGCGCGCAGCCGGCGTTCGAGTTCGACGGCCGTCGGCGGCAGCACGAAGACGCTGACCAGATCCTTGCGGGCGGAATTGGCGAGCTGCTGGGTGCCCTGCCAGTCGATGTCGAACAGCACGTCGCTGCCGGCCGCCAGCGCCGCCTCCACCGCCGCTTTCGGAGTGCCGTAGAAATGGCCGAAGACCTTGGCGTGCTCGAGCAGTTCGCCCTCGACGACCATGGTCCGGTAGCGCTCGCATTCGATGAAATGATAGTCGCGGCCATCGACCTCGCCGGGCCGCATCGGCCGGGTCGTCACCGAGACCGACATGGCGATGTTGTCGTCGCGTTCGAGTAGGCGCCGCGAGATCGTCGTCTTGCCGGCGCCCGAAGGCGACGACAGCACCAGCATCAGCCCGCGTCGCTGAATCGAGTCCACCGGCTTCGTCCGCGTCATTCGATGTTCTGGATCTGCTCGCGAAGCTGCTCGACTGTCGCCTTGAGGTCGAGGCCGATGCGCGTCAGATCGACATCGGCGGCCTTCGAGCAGAGCGTGTTGGCCTCGCGGTTGAACTCCTGACACAGGAAGTCCAGCCGCCTCCCCACGGCACCGGCCGCGGCCAGCATTTCGCGCGCCTGCGCGACGTGGGCGGACAGCCGATCGAGTTCCTCGCGGATATCCGCCTTGGCGGCGATCAGCGCCGCCTCCTGCGCCAGCCGTTCCTCTGGCAGCCCGGCCGATGCCTGCAACAGCTCTGCGACCTGGGTGCGCAGGCGCTCGGCGAGTGCCTGCGGCTGCGCCCCGGCACTGGCGCGCGCGGCGGCGACCAGCTCCTCGATGCGATCGAGATGGCCGGTCAGCACCGGCAACAGGCGCCCGCCCTCCTCCGCCCGGGCGGCGGCGAGCCCGTCGAGCGCCTGGCCCAGCACGGTGAGCATCGCCGCCTCGGCGGCCTCGCGCTCGGCCTCGTCTTCCTCCTCGACCGGCTCGATGATGCCGCGCACCGCGAGCAGCGCGTCGAGCCGCGGCTTGGCCGCCCCGGCTCCCTCCAGCTCGGCGGCGACACGCAGGACATCGTCGAGCAATTCGCGGTTGATCCGCATGCGCAACGGCCGGTCGGCCGCCTGCAGAACCAGCGCGACGTTGATGTTGCCGCGCTTGAAGCGCTCCGCCGCCGCCGCCCGGGCCGCCGGCTCCAGCCGGTCGAAACCGCCGGCGACGCGGATCCGCACATCGAGGGCACGGGCATTGACGCTGCGCGCCTCCCAGGTCCAGGCATAGGGGCCGTGACTGCCCTCCGCCCGGGCGAAGCCGGTCATGCTGATGATGGTCGAGGCGGTCAAATCGGGCGATCCCCGCTGGAAGCCCGAGGCGGGCTGGCAATTTGGCGTTGGCGCCCTTATAGCCCTAGCTGCGGTATCGCAACAAGCACCGGGCGGCGATGAAGGACCCACGGACCATCCTGATCACCGGCGCGTCGAGCGGGATCGGCGCCGCCCTTGCCGAGACCTATGCCGCCGAGGGCATGACGCTGATCCTGACCGGCCGCGACCTCGCCCGGCTCGACGCGGTGGCCGCGCGCTGCCGCGACGACGGCGCCAAGGTCCGCCTCGCCACCGTCGACGTGACCGAGCGGGACTTCATGGCGCGCTGGCTGGCGGAAGTGGACGCGGCGACGCCGATCGATCTCGCCATCGCCAATGCCGGCATTTCCGGCGGCACCAACGGCGCCGGCGGCGAGACCGAGGACCAGGCCCGGCGGATCTTCGCGATCAATCTCGACGGCGTCCTGAACACCGTGCATCCGCTGATCGAACCGATGCGGCGGCGCGGCCGCGGACAGTTGGCGCTGATGAGTTCGCTGGCCTCGTTCCGCGGCTTTCCCGGCGCGCCGGCCTATTGCGCCTCGAAGGCGGCCGTGCGCAGCTATGGCGAGAGCCTGCGAGGCGCGCTGGTCGGCGACGGTATCGAGGTGTCGGTGATCTGCCCCGGTTTCGTGCGCTCGCGGATAACCGACGCCAACGCGTTCAGCATGCCGCTGCTGATGGAGGCCGACCGGGCGGCCCGGCTCATCCGCCGCCGGCTGGCCACCAACCGGCCGCGCATCGCCTTCCCCTTCCCGACCTATTTCATGGCCTGGCTGGTCGGCGCGCTGTCACCGAGGCTGACCGATCGGCTGGTCAACCGGCTGCCGAAGAAGCCGGCGCTCGACGGCGATGCTTGATTGCCCGGAATCGTTCAGCGGACGCCGGAGGCGTCACGCCCTTTTCCCGCCGCCGAATCGAATCGCTTGACCTGAGTCAACGCAGGTGTCCGGCGCCGTCGCATAATTCGACATGTCGAATAGTCGGCGGACTACGCCGCATAGCGGGGAGGGCAAAGCGATGATGCGAGGAAACCAGAACGATTCTGGGCAACGGGCTCACCGTCGCTCCATGCGCTTGGCGGCCATCCTTGTGCTTGGCGTCGGACCGTTCGTCGCCGCGTCCGATGCCTTTGCGGCGGATGCCGGCCACGGACAGGATCTGGCGAAACAATGGTGCAATTCCTGCCACTCGATCGGCGACGGCGAACCGCGGCAGGAAGATGCCGGCCCCCTCTTCTCCGATCTGGCCAAACGGGACGCCAGTTATCTGCAGACCGCGATCAACCGGCCGCACGACTTCATGCCGAAATTCCCAAGGCTCTCCGCCGCGGACAAGGCGGATTTGATCGCCTATATCCGGAGCGTCAAGTAGCCGGCGGTCCGGCGTCGCTCACCTGGGCGGCAGCACCGCCTGATCGATGAAGAAGAGGTCGGAGAGGAACATCCTCATCGCGATCAGGCCGTTGGTGTTGTCCACCATGTCGGAGCTGATCGACGGCCGCTCGAGCAGCAGGGCGATCACCGACCGCACGACGGCAAGGTCGACGACGAACCGGTCGCGGAACGCCACACCCGCGGCACCCGGCACGACGTCTGGCGCGATCTCACCCATCCGGTCGAGCGCGCCGGCGAAGCGGGTAAGATAGTCCCGGATCTTGGAGACGCCCTCCTCCTTCGCCTCGCTTTTCCGACCCTGTGCCGCATAGGCGAGCATGAACTCGTAGGCTTCCTCCACGATTTCGATGGCGTCGCGCATGGCGACGGCCTTGGCGTGGTCAGTCTTGCTCATGGGTATTTCCCCGCGCGAAGAGCGGACCCCGGCCCGCGATCATCGCTCTCAGCATGGCCCGGTGCTCGGGCAGAATCGAGAAGTAGACGTGGAGGATCACCAGGAAGAGGATCGCCAGCGACGAGAGTCCGTGGATCACGTAGACGACGCCCCAATCCTGGTCGGACATGATCGAGGGGTCGCGCCGCCAGAACGGCGTGTCAATCTTCAGCAGCATGATCACGCCGGTGATGGTGACCGCTAGGACCGCAATCGCCGAGGCCCAGTGGTAGCTCTTCTGGTAGGCGTCGTATTTCGCCGGTTTCAACCCGCCCGCCCTGCCGGCGAGGTCACCCGCCGCTTCGCGGATATCCTCCGGACCGGGGATCATCTCCCGGAATCCGTGGACCGCGAAGACGCGAACGAGGTGGAAGAGGATCGCGACGACCAGCACGATGCCCGAGATCCAGTGGATCGGTACCCAGTCGAAGCGGATACCCAGAATCGGCAGGAACGCGCTGCCTGTGAGGACGATCACGGTCGCCGCCATCACCCAATGAAACGCCCGATCCGGCCATCTGTGGCGCACGCCGGTCTGGGTCTGGTCTGATCGCATACGAAGGGCTCCGGCTGGTCGGATCGGCCGCGTGACAGGTCTGAGGTCGATCTAGCGGGCCCGGCGGCGGGCTCTAAGGAGGAAATGGACGACGATGACAAGGCCGGCGGCCGCGCCCGGGATCCACAACAGTTCCCAGTTCACGCCCACCAGCATTTTCTGCCCGAAGACGTCCTTCGTGTAACGGAGAAGCTCCATGCGTCAGGCGAGCGAGCGCACCGCGCGCTTCGCCAGGTTCGCCATCAGCGGGACCTTGAAGTGATTGTAATTGAGGGGCTTCGCGCCGCTCGACGCCACCCGGGCGACGAGCGTCTCGAGCTCCTCGTCGGGGGTCTCGCCCTTGATGAGGTCCTCGACATCGGTGAGCCGTCGCGGTGTGCACTGGACCGCCCCGCAGGCAATCCGCGCGTCGGAGATCCTACCCCCCTCCAGCTTCGCCGCCATGGCGACGTTGACGAGAGCGAAGTCCCAGACATTGCGGTCCGCCACCTTCTCGAAGTACTGGCTCGACCCTGCCCATTTGCCGGGCAGCCGCACACCGATCAGGATGTCGCCGGGTTCGAGCACGGTCATTCGGGTGATGTCGATGTCGGGGCTGACGAAGAAATCCTCGGCCTTCACCGTCCGCTCCCCGTCCTCGTTGCGGATCACCATCTCCGCCTCGAGCGCGACCGCGGCCGGCGCCGTGTCCGACGGGGTGACCGCCACGCATCGGCTGGCCTCGAACAGCGTGTGCTCCCGGTTCATCGCCGTCGGCGTGTTGGCGTAGCAGGTATTGCCGCCGGCACGGTAACAGGGGAACCCGTCGCGGTAGTAGAAGCAGCGGGTGTCCTGGGCGAGGTTGCCGCCGAGGGTGCCGACATTGCGGATCTGCGGGCTCGCCACCCGGCCGGCCGCCTCCGCCAGCGCCGGGAATTTCGCCGTCACCAGATCGCTTTCGGCGATTTCGGTCAACGTCGTCATCGCCCCCAGCCAGAGACCGCCATCGGCCTCCTCGCGGATGCCTTGAAGCTCCGCGATGCCGGAGATGTCCACCAGGACGGGCGGCGTCATCACCCGGTCCTTGAACCAGTCGAGGCTGTCCTTCCCGCCGGCGACGATCCAGGCGTTCTTGCCATGGTCGTCCAGAAGCTCCAGAGCGTCGGCCATCGAAGCGGGCTGGTAGAGCTCGAAATCGTGCATCACGTCAGACATGGTGTTCCCTCCCCGTCGCCCGGATCACTCGCAGTTCGTCTGCAGCGGCTTGTGCGACTGCGGTCGCCCGGCCGCGACATTGACGATCATGTCGGTGACCACCGGGGTCCGGTTGAAGATATGACCGCCCAGCGCCTCGGAGATCGCGCAGATCAGCGCCGAGGAGGCAGCACCCTCCAGAGGCTCGCCGATCCCCTTCGCCCCGATCGGGTTCTGCGGGTCCGGCTCGTCCACGGCGTCCCAACCCATCTGCACGGGCACGTCGAGATAGGTTTTCGGCTTGGCCTGGTAGAGGCCCCGCGCACCCGGTCGGCCATAGGCCGGATCGTAGACATGGCGTTCCGACGTGGCGAGGCCGAAGCCCATCACGGCGCCGCCCCGGACCTGCGCTGCGACGCCCTGCGGATGGATGACCGTGCCGCAATCGGCGACGCCGACATAGTCGAGGATCTCCCATTTGCCGGTCTCGAGGTCGAGTTCGATCTCGATGAAGCCGGCGGCCAGCGCGGGCACCGTGCCGTCCTTGGGCAGAGTGTCCTTGGCAACGCCGATCAGCCCGGTTCCGGCAATCGCGGCGACGGCCGCCTTGGTCAGCGGGTTGATCTCCTCGGGGACCTCGTGGCCGTCATAGCCGCCGCCGAGAGCCATCGCCTTCGAGGCGCAGTCGGCGAACGACATCCGCTTCGACCCGTCCGCCCTCGCCACCACATGCTCATCGGCGAGATCGTAGTCCTCCGGCTCGCCGCCCATTTCCATCGCCCCGATGGCGAGAAGCTTGTTCTTCGCATCGGTGGCCGCGACCCAGTTCGTGCGGGTCATGGTGAAGTTGGTGTTCGAGCCGAACTGGCCGAGGTTCCACGGGATGCTCCTGGCGGTGCCGCCACGCTCGATCACGCAGCGGTCCCAGTCATAGCCCAGCACCTCCGCCGAGACCCGCGAGGTCGAGGCGTAGGAGAACGTACCGAGGTTCCCGACCCCGGTGTGGATGTGCAGGACCCCGTCGGGCGTGATGCGCACCAGCCCGTCGAACCCGTTCGACCCGGCCGAGTGATAGGCCTGGCCGATTCCGACGGCGCGAACCTTGGATCCATTGCGTTCCCCGGACCTTGCGGCGCGCTCGGCCCAACGGAATCGCTCCGCCCCCTTCTCCAGCGCCTCTCTCAGATAGGCGCTGGTGACGCTGCCCTGATCCTTGCCGTATTTCGCGTCCTTGCCACCGCCGCCCGGCGCGTTGATCGTGCGGATCGCCAGCCGGTCGATCCCGAGTTCCCGCGCCGCCTTGTCGAGCAACGGCTCGAACATGTTGGCGGTCTGATTCTCGCCCGGTCCGCGCTGCGCGCCCTTCGGCACCGTGTTGGTCAGCACCGGCACCGCGCGGAACCGCATATTTTCCGGCTGGAAGACAATCGTCGTCGCCGAGCCGACATTGTTGAAGTCCCAGAAACCGGAAGTCGATCCGAGGTCCTGAACCACATAGACGTCCGCCGCGATCAGCCGCCCGTCACTGCGAAAACCCATCTTCGCCCAGGCCTGGAAGCCGGCGCGGGCGTAGCCGTTGTAGTACTCCTCGGCGCGGCTCACGCGGATGAGGCAGGGCCGTCCGCCGAGCTTCTTCGACATGAGCGCCGGCAGTGCCATCAGCGGATAGGACGCCGCCTTGCCGCCAAATCCGCCGCCGCAGAATTCGGCGAAGAAAACCAGATCGCTCGGCGGAATCCCGATCAGCGTGGCGAGCGAGGGTTGCGCGAAGGCCGTCGACTGGGTCGAGCCCCAGACGTGGCACTTGCCGTTCTCCCAATAGGCCGCCGCCGAGCGGGGTTCCATCGCGTGGTGGGCGTTGGAGGCGTGAACGATGCTCTCCTCGACGACGACCGCCGCCTCGGAAAACGCCTTGTCGATATCGCCGAAGTTCCATTCGACGACCGGGTTGCCCATCGGCAGGCGTTCGTCGCCGGCGACCGCGAAGTCCCTGCCGGTCCACTTTACTTCCTGATAGTCGATTCCGCGGCCGGAGATGTTGCCGCCGAGAGTCGCGTTCGGCCCGCCGGGCTTCAGGCTCTCCAGCGGGTCGACGCAAAAGGCCAGCGGCTCAAGCTCCACGTCCACCGCGGCGATCGCGTCCTCCGCCGCCTGCTCCGTCTCCGCCGCAATGGCGATGACCGGCTGGCCGACATAGGCGGGCTCGGCCGAGAGGATGGGTTGGCCCGGGGGTGCGGGCTGTTTCACCTCTTCGGGGGTCAGCGCGGCGAGGAATCCCGGCACGCGCTCCGCCTTCGAGAGGTCGATGTCCTTCACCTGCGCATGCGGCATCGGCGAGGACAGGATGCGGATGAACGCCATGCCGTCAGCGCGAAAATCCTCTGAAAACCGGGCGGTTCCAGTGACCTTGGCTTCGAGGTCGGGGGGTGTGAAATCCTTGCCGATCAGCCTGTACGACATGCTCATGCCCTCCCTGCCGCTTTCATGACGCCGCGGAGATAGTGGTCGTACGCGCCGCACCGGCAGAGATTGCCGGACATGGCGAGCCGCGCCTCATCCACGGTCGGATTGGCGTTCTTGTTGAGCAGGGCGACGGCCGCGACCACCTGGCCCGGCGTGCAGAACCCGCATTGCGGACCGATCTCGTCGATGAATGCCTGCTGCACCGGGTGGAGCGTTCCGTCCGGGGCGGCGACGCCCTCGATGGTGACGATCTCCTTGCCGCGCAGGCGATGGGTCAGCGTCGAGCAGGAATAGATGGAAACCCCGTCCGCCATCACCGTGCAGGCCCCGCACTCGGCGCGGTTGCAGCCGATCTTGGTCCCGGTGAGCCCGAGCCGGTAGCGCAGCGTGTAGGCCAGCGTCTCGTTGGGCGGCGCGTCGACCTGGCGCTTTCGGCCGTTCACGGTGAGGCTCACCAAACGGTCCACCGCCCGGGTGTCGGCGCGCGCCTTGGTCGGATGCGAGAACACATACCCCGCACCGGCGATCACGATCCCCGAGCAGACGACGCCGCGCAGGAAATTCCGGCGGGTCATGTTGAGGGGCTTCCAGTTTGTCGCCTCGCGGGCGCCCGGACGCAGCTCCTTGATCGCCGGTTCGCTGGTGTAGTCTACAGCAGGGTCATAAGGGCCGAACTCGTCCATCGCGCTTTCCTCCCTATCGCCGCATATCGTAATTTTCTTTCTCTATCGGAGCGGTCAGCGATCAAATGTAGCACCGACATGCCTGGGGGTCCAAGAGGCCACGACCAACTCCCGGGGTCAGGTTTTCGTGAAAGTGGGATCGGCGCTCCGGTCCCGGCGACCGAGCCGGGCGCGATCCGCCCGACCGCCCCTGCCTGTGACCGGGAGAAATCGATGCGCCGCGATGCGGTCTTTTTCAGAGCGGCCCTTGCGGCCGCCCTCCTGCTCGCGAATGCCGCGCAGGCCGGCGAGGCGGAGCGACTGGCGAACGAAATCACCAACCTGCGGGCTCTGCCGTTCGGCTTCGCCGCCTGGTGCGACGGCGGAACGTTGCGGATGAACCGGGAGGGCGGCGGAGGGTTTCGCGTGTCCGACAGCGCGATCTGCCGTCTGGTCCCGGACCGCCACTTCGTCTGCACCGCCGATCCAAACCGAGAGGAGCAACCGAATGCCGAACCGGTTCCACACTGCCACGAACTCGAGGCACCGGAACCGGGTGGCGCGATCTGACGGCGGCCGCGAATGGGTTGTGCCGGCGATCGTCGCGGCGATCTTCCTGGCCGCTCCAGCCGCTGCCGACAGGCACTGCGCGCCCGCGCTGGAACGATACTACGGCGCACGGCATGCGATCCTCACCCCCGGCCCTTCCGTCGGCGGCGGCTGCGAGGCGACAGTCGTCGAGTCGATTTCGCGCCTCAAGGAGGCGGCGAAGGCGGCGCGGGACTGCGGCTGCGGCTCCCTCGAGGACGGCATCGACGATTTGATCGACCGCGCCGGCACCGATATGTCCTGCCAGTCGCGTGCCGTTGGCGT
>JABDIP010000575.1 GCA_013003675.1 Inquilinus sp. | reverse complement strand
CCCCCGACAAGTGACGCCCCGACAAGTGATGCCCCCGACACGTGATGCCGCCGACAATACGATGGACGTTCCGCCGATGAAGTCGAAAACACCGCTGCGCGCCGCGATCCTGGCCGGCGCCTGTGCGATCGCCGCGATCGCCCCGCTCGCCTGGGTCACCGCCGCCGGCGCCCAGCAGGCCCCGGCCGCCGCCGGCGCCACGTCGACGCCGCCCGAATTCACCATCGACGTCTCGGGCTGGACCGGCGGCGCCCAGGGCGACCGCGACACCGGCCGCTTCAGTCATTGCGGCGTCTCGCGCGAATACAACAACGGCCTGACCCTGGTGTTCCTGTTGAGTTCGCGCTACGAGCTCAACATCGGCATGGTCAACCCGGCCTGGGACCTGCTCGCCGCCGCCGCCGCCGAGGCCGAGGCCGAGGCGGAAGCCGATGACGACGAGGACGAGCCGCCGCTGGCGCAGGTCGCCGTCGACGGACTCTATGCCAAGGAACTCCCGGTCCGGCCGATCAGCGAGACCGTGCTGATGGTCAACACCGGCGCCGACCAGCAGCTCTTCGAACTGCTCCAGCGCGGCAACGTGCTCACCGTCACCGCCGAGCAGGGCAGCTATCGCTTCCCGCTCACCGGCACCTCGAACGCGCTCGACAGCCTGCGCGGCTGCATCGACGCCGCCCGCCGCATCGTCGCCGCCCAGGCCCAGGCGGCCAGCGCGCTCAGTGCCCAGGGCCTCGCCACCATCCTGCGCGATTCCGGGCTGCAGGACGCCGCCATCGTCACCCCGCCGGTCGGCGAGCCGCAGGCGGTCGCCCATCGCTTCGGCTGGACCGTCGGCCCGCTCGAAGGCGGCCTGCACCAAGCGCCGCGCGGCCAGACGGTGGAGATCGACCGCTATGCCGACATCTACATGGACCAGTTCGAGGCGGCCTGCGACGCGCCATTCCAGCGCCTGGTCGAGCCGGCGACGCTGGTGCGCGACGTCTTCGCGCTGAAATCGGCGACGGTCCAGTGCGGCGGCGGCGACGGCACCTTCACCGCGCTGTTCTTCTCCCTCGACGGCACCCACTACACCGCCTTCTACCACCGGGCCCCGGTCGCCGACCGCGACCTCGCCATCGACGCCACCGACCGCATCCGCCAATACATCACCCAGCAATCCGGCGGCGGCTGAGGAGCGCCAGCGGCGAGGCGCGGGGAGGTCGCGACCCAGCCGCCCGTGCTACCGTCCCGAAGGCATGACCGACCCCTCGCGACCCATCCGGGAAGGAGGCCGAAGCCACATGCAGATCAGCCACGACAGCGGGCTGTGCACGGTGATCGTCACCGTCGACGGCGCCCCAGAACACCTCGCCGAGGCGGCGGAGCACGCCAGCCAGGGGCTGCGGCGCTTCGCCGGTTTCCCCGGCTTCGTCGCCGGCGCCACCCACCGCTCGGCCGATGGCGCCCGCCTGGTGCAGTACCTGCAATGGCGCTCCGAGGCCGACCACCAGGCCTGCATGGCCGACCCCTCCTGGGCCGCCGACCCCTCCAGCCAGCGCTTCATGGCCCAAATGCAGGCCGGCGAGATCGCCGTCGACGTCCGGGTCTACACGGTGGCGGCGCAGGCGGAGGGGGAGTAGGAGCGGGGGCAGGCCCCGCTCGGCCGGGCATTGCCTCTTTTCACCGCCCGGACCGTCGCCTATGCAGGGGCGACCGTCCGAGGGGGAGACCAGCGCCATGACCGATCTGCCGCCGACCGAGCGAAGCCGCCTGCGCCGCGTGCATGAGCGCGGCCGCTACGACCGCGCGACCATCGACCGCATCCTCGACGCCGGGCTGATCTGCCATGTCGGCTATGTCATCGACGGCCTGCCCTATGTGACGCCGACGATCTATTGGCGCGAGGGCGACCGGGTCTATTGGCACGGCTCGTCGGCCAGCCGCATGCTGCGCCGGTCCGAGGGCGAGCAGGTCTGCCTGACCGTCACCCATCTCGACGGGCTGGTCCTGGCCCGCTCGGCCTTCCACCATTCGGCCAACTACCGCTCGGTCATGCTGTTCGGCCGTGCCGAGCTTGTCGCCGACAAGGCCGACAAGCTGGCCCGCCTGCAGGCCTTCGTCGAGGGGCTCTATCCCGGCCGCTGGAAGCAGTTGCGGCCGATCACCGGGCGGGAGATCAAGGCGACGACCGTTCTCTCGCTGCCGATCGCCGAAGGCTCGGCCAAGCTGCGCGCCGGCCCGCCGATCGACGACGAGGCCGACTACGCGCTGCCGGTCTGGGCCGGCGTCATCCCGGCCCGCACCGCCCTCGGCCAGCCGGAGCCCTGCCCGCGGGCGCCGGCCGACATGATGCCGCTGGCCCCGGAAACGACCTTCCCCGAGGGGTAAGCCAAAAAGGGGACGCACCCCTTTTTCCCGTTCCGCCCATCCATCGGCCCTGACCACAGCGCCGGGAAAAAGGGGTGCGCCCCCTTTTTGGCTCAGGCCTGCCCCGGCGGCCCTGGATCGCCACGCCCGCGGCTCGCGATGACGGTGCGGGTGGGCCTACCCGACGTGCCCCAGCCCGACCTCACACCACCGGATAGGGCCCGTCCTCGAACACCTCGTCGTGATAGCCCTTGCTGCCGACGGCATGGGCGAGAGGGCTGCCGATCGGCTCGCCGGCGGCGGCCTGGGCCAGCACCCGGGCGAAATCGTATACCGGGTTCCATCCCAGATCGCGCCGGGCCCGCTCGTTGACATAGACCCGGTCGATACTCGGGAACATGCGCCAGCCCCTATGCCCGTACACCGCCGCATAGTCGGGGAATCTCTCCGCCACCACGCCCGGCGCGTCGGTCCGCAGCCGCGCCAGGTCGCCCGCCCCGAACGGCGTCGTGGCGCTGACGATATAGCGGCCGAAGCCGAGCGCCGGCGCCCGCTCGACCGCCCGCAGATGCGCCTGGACCACGTCCTCCAGATCGGCGCGGCGGAACAGGAACTCGTTCGCCTTGGCGTTCTCGTCGGCGAACGCCGCGCGCCGGGCCGGATCGTCATCCGCCTCGGGAAAGAACCGCGAGGTGCGCAGCACCAGGCAGGGCAGGCCGTGCCGGCGGTGGAACAGCTCGCACAGATCCTCCGCCGCCACTTTGGTGACGCCGTAGATGTTCCGCGGCACCGGCCGCACTTGCTCGGTGATCCAGGCCGCCGGCGCGCCCGGCTCCGGCACCAGCGCGGCGCCGAAGGCACTGGTCGTGCTGGTGAACACGAAGGCTCCGACCCCGGCCCGGACCGCCTCCTCCAGCAGGGTGAGGGTGCCGGTGATGTTGGTGTCGACGAAATCCCGGGCGCCGTGCGTCGCCACATGCGGCTTATGCAGCGTCGCCGCGTGGATCACCGCGTCGACGCCGGCCAGGCTGTCGGCGACGAACGCCCGGTCGGTGATCGAGCCGACGCGGCGCGTGAACGGCGAGGGGTGCACATCCAGCCCGATGGCGGCGGTCCGGAAGCCCTCGAGGCTCCGAACGACCGCCTCGCCCAGATGCCCGGCGCTGCCGGTGACCAGGATCTTCATGGCGGCGCTGCCGAAACCGGAACGGTCAGAATGTCGTCTTCAACCGGATCTCGTCGAGCCGGTCGAGGATCGCGGTCACGATCCGGTAGACGACATAGGGCTGGAACAGCCATCCGAAGACCGGGACGATGCTCAGCGCGGCCCACACGAAGGTGTTGCCGCCCAGCCGCTTCGCCAGCGCCCCCGCCATGATGGCGAAGGGCAGTTGGATCAACAGGATCGGCAGGATTGCGCCTAACAGTTCCATCGCCACCGCCTCCAGGTCGGGATTCGTCGATCGGGCGCACACCATACGCATTCATGTCCGAAAGGCGTATGGTGTCCGATCGGTTCTTTCCGAACCGGTCGTGCGGTGTTCCGCGCATTTCCCGCGCCGCCGGGAAGCCGGATCGGGATCGAGGGAGACTGCCATGCGCGTATTGTTGGTCTGGGCGATTGCCGCCGCCCTGCTGTCGGCCGGTTGCGCCTTGGCTCCGCGGACGCCGATCGCCACCGCTGAGGACTTCCGCGCCCGCGTCGTCGACCGGCCGTTGGAGGGCGGCGAGGGCTGGAACAGGCTGGTGATCCAGTCCGACGGGACCATGACCGGCCTGCGCGCCGACGGCGCGACGCTGTCCGGCTCCTGGACCTTCGAGAACGGCTATTTCTGCCGCGAGGCCATCGTCGACGGCGCCAGCCTGGGCACGGATTGCCAGACCGTCAGCATCGACGGCGACAGCGCCGTCTTCCACCGCGACGGGGGGCGCGGCGAGCGGATATCCTATACCTTCAAGTGACCGGCCGCGCAGTGGAGGCGGCCGCTGCATCGCCGACCTTCGGCGCGAACGCACAGGGGGAGAAGACCCATGAGCGGCACATCACCACGACCCTCGGCGCCGCCGGTGGCGGCCCTGGTCCGGCTCGCCGGCCTCGGCGGCATCGGCGGCGGGCTGGCGCTGATGGCGGCCTATCTGGCCCACCCGCCGGAGGCGTCGCCGGAAATCGTCGCCGGTGCCGCCTGGATCTGGATCCATGCCGGTTTCATGGCCTCGCTGCTCGCCGGCATCTTCCTCCTGGTCGCGCTGCTGCAGCGGTATTTCGCGGCCGGCGGCGGGGTCGCCGGCTTCGTCGGTTTCGCCATGGCGCTGGTCAGTCTGGTCTTCGTCTTCGGCCTCGACTACGCGGAGGTGTTCATCTTCCCGACCCTGGCCGTCGAGTTCCCGGCGGTGGTCCACGCCTATGGCGACGGCACCTCGATGCCCTCCATCGCCTTCGCCTTCCCGGCCGCCGGCGCGCTCTTCCTCGCCGGTTTCGTGCTGTTCGGCTGGGAACTCTATCGCACCGGCGCCGTCTCCCGGGGCGCGGCGGCGCTCACCATCCTCGGCACCATCGTCTTCGGCATCGGCCTCAGCGGCCAGGTGCCGATGATCGTCGTCCGCGCCGGGGCGGTGGTCTATGGCGGCGGGCTGATCTGGCTCGGCCTCGATCTGTGGCGCCAGCGAACCATCGGCGCCGGTTGATCGCCGGAGGCCGGCGCCCGCGCCGAACGCGCGCGTTTCGCGGCATGGCGAGCGGCCCAGGGGCGGGACTGTCACGTCCTGCCGGGCGCAACAAAAGCGTGTATGGAGTCCTCAACTGAGGGTTATGATGCCCGCGCCACTCGATCTGTCGCCGGAGGTCGGACTTGCGAACGCGGCTGCTCCTGATCGTCCTGTCGGCGGCCCTCGTCGTCGGCTGCACCGCCGCCTCCACGCCGGGCCGCTTCCGCCAGGACGTCGACGCCTTC
>JABDIP010000544.1 GCA_013003675.1 Inquilinus sp. | reverse complement strand
GCACCGATGCGAACGATTGCGTGGGGCAGGGCGACGACGACTGCGCCTATGCCTTTGACGGCGAATGCGACGAACCCGGTATCGGAACCGGTGCCTGCGCCATTGGCAGCGACACGGCGGATTGCCGCGGCGGGACGGCCGCCTCGCAATGCCCCTATGTCAATGACGGCGAGTGCGACGAACCGGGCATCGGCACCGGGTTGTGCGACCCCGGTACCGACACCGCCGACTGTGGCGGACAAACCGGCACTGTCGGACCCAATAGCTGCGCCTACGCCAATGACGGCGAATGCGACGAGCCGGGGATTGGCACGGGTTTCTGTGCGGCGGGGTCGGACACTACCGATTGCCAGGGCGCGCCGCCGATCACCCTGGGTCCGGACAGCTGCATGTTCGCCAATGACGGCGAGTGCGACGAGCCCGAAATCGGCACCGGCGCCTGCCAGACGGGTACCGACACGACCGATTGCGGCCAGTAGCCGAGAAAGTCGGTCTCAGGCGCGCCGGCGACGGTCGCCGCTGCCGAGGAGCGGCGCGAGATAGCGGCCGGTGTGGCTGGCCGCGACCTCGGCGACCTTTTCCGGCGTCCCCGCCGCGACGACTTCGCCACCGCCGTCGCCGCCCTCCGGGCCCAGGTCGATCACCCAATCGGCGGTCTTGATGACCTCCAGATTGTGCTCGATCACCACCACCGTATTGCCTTGGTCGACCAGCTCGTGCAGCACCTCCAGCAGTTTGCGCACGTCGCCGAAATGCAGCCCGGTCGTCGGTTCGTCGAGGATATAGAGGGTGCGGCCCGTGGCCCGGCGCGACAGCTCCTTCGATAGTTTAACGCGCTGCGCCTCGCCGCCGGAGAGCGTGGTCGCCGGCTGGCCGATCTGGATGTAGCCGAGCCCGACCCGGCGCAGCGTCTCCATCTTGTCGCGGATCGACGGCACCGCGCGGAAGAAGGCGGCGCCTTCCTCGACTGTCATCGACAGCACCTCGGCGATCGATTTGTCGCGATAGAGCACTTCCAGCGTTTCGCGGTTGTAGCGCCGGCCCTGGCAGACGTCGCATTGCACATAGACATCGGGCAGGAAGTGCATCTCGATCTTGATGACGCCGTCGCCCTGGCACGCCTCGCAACGGCCGCCCTTGACGTTGAACGAGAAGCGTCCCGGCCCGTAGCCGCGCGCCTTGGATTCCGGCAGGCCGGCGAACCAGTCGCGGATCGGCGTGAACGCACCGGTATAAGTGGCCGGGTTGGACCGCGGCGTGCGGCCGATCGGCGACTGGTCGATGTCGATGATCTTGTCGATCAAGGCGGCGCCGTCGATCGAGTCGTACTCGCCGGGGTGCTCGCGGGCGCCATGCAGTTGCCGGGCAAGGCCCTTGTAGAGCGTCTCGATGATCAGGGACGACTTGCCGCCGCCCGATACGCCGGTTACGCAGGTCATCATGCCGAGCGGGATATCGACGCCGACGTTCTTCAGATTGTTGGCCCGCGCGCCGGTCAGCCGCAGCCGCTTGCTCTTGGTCGGCTTGCGCCGCCGCTCGGGCACCGGGATCTGCAGCATGCCGGTCAGATACTGACCGGTCAGGCTGTTCGGATTCTGCATGACCGCCGCCGGCGGTCCGATCGCCACGATCTCGCCGCCATGCACGCCGGCACCCGGCCCCATATCGACGATGTGGTCGGCCGCCAGGATCGCCTCCTCGTCGTGCTCGACGACGATCACGGTGTTCCCCAGGTCGCGCAGACGCTTCAGCGTCGTCAACAGGCGGTCGTTGTCGCGTTGGTGCAGGCCGATCGACGGCTCGTCCAGCACATAGAGCACGCCGGTAAGGCCCGAACCGATCTGCGAGGCGAGGCGGATGCGCTGGCTCTCGCCGCCGGACAGCGTGCCCGAACCGCGGGCGAGGGTGAGGTAGGAGAGACCGACACTGGCAAGAAAGCCGAGCCGCTCATTGATTTCCTTCAGGATGCGATAGGCGATCTCCTGATCCTTGGCGGACAGCGTCTCGGCCAGGGTTCCAAACCATCGGGTCGCCTCGCCGATCGACATCTCGGCGGAGGCGGAGATGGTCAGGGCGTGGACCTTGACCGCCAGCGCCTCGGGCTTCAGTCGCTGCCCGGCACAGGTCTCGCACGGCATGGTGTTCTGGTATTTGCCCAGCTCATCGCGGACCCAGGTGCTGTCGGTCTCCCGGAATCGCCGTTCCATATTGGGCATGATGCCCTCGAACGGCTTGGTGGTCTTGTAGGCGCGCAGGCCATCGTCGTAGCGGAAGGTGATCGCCTCGCCGGAGCCGAGCAGGATGGCGTCGCGCACCTCCTGCCGCAGGTCGCGCCACGGCTCATGGACGCTCACGCCGAAATGCTGGGCGATGCTGTCGAGCGTCTGCGCATAGTATTGCGACGACGATTTGGCCCAGGGCGCGATGGCACCGTCGTAGAGGCTCTTCTGCAAGTCGGGCACGATGAGTTCGGGGTCCATGACCAACTTGGTGCCGAGGCCGTCGCAGGTCGGACAGGCGCCGAACGGGCTGTTGAAGGAGAACAACCGCGGCTCGATCTCGTCGATCGTGAAGCCGGATACCGGGCAGGCGAAGCGCGCCGAGAAGGTGACCCGTTCGCCGCTATCGGCATGCTCCGCGACGCACAGGCCGTCGGCGAGCTCGAGCGCGGTTTCCAGCGAGTCGGCAAGGCGGTTGCCCAGGCCCTCGCGGACCACGATGCGGTCGACCACCACCTCGATGTCATGCTTCAGCTTCTTGTTGAGGGCCGGGACCGCGTCGATCTCATGCACCGTGCCGTCGACCTTCACGCGCTGGAAGCCGCGCTTGCGAAGGTCCTGCAACTCCTTCTTGTACTCGCCCTTGCGGCCGCGAACGATCGGCGCCATCAGGTAGAGCCGCGACCCCTCCGGCATCGCCAGGATCCGGTCGACCATCTGGCTGACCGTCTGGCTTTCGATCGGCAGCCCGGTGGCCGGCGAGTAGGGCACGCCGACACGCGCCCAGAGCAGCCGCATATAGTCGTAGATCTCGGTCACCGTGCCGACAGTGGAGCGCGGATTGCGGCTGGTCGTCTTCTGCTCGATGGAGATCGCCGGTGACAGCCCATCGATGGAGTCGACGTCGGGCTTCTGCATCAACTCGAGGAACTGGCGCGCATAGGCCGACAGGCTCTCGACGTAGCGCCGTTGCCCCTCGGCATAGATCGTGTCGAAGGCGAGCGACGACTTGCCGGAACCGCTGAGACCGGTGATGACGGTCAGGCTGTCGCGGGGCAGGTCGAGATCGACGTTCTTCAGATTGTGCTCGCGCGCACCGCGCACGCTGATGGTCT
>JABDIP010000528.1 GCA_013003675.1 Inquilinus sp. | reverse complement strand
GAGGAGCCGGCCGCCAATAAAAAGGTGGCCGCCAAGGCGCCGGCCAAGAAAAGCAAGAAGGCCTGACCGGTCGGGCCGGGCGCCCTGGCGCCCGGTCCCGTTGCCGGCCGGTACTCGGACGAGACCTCGACATGCCGCGCCAGCAAAAGGTCTGCGTCGGCGTCATCGCCGGCGTTCACGGGGTGCGCGGGATCGTCAAGATCCGCCCGTTCACCGCCGCGCCCGAGGGCGTCGCCGCCTATGGCGCGGTGACCGATGCCGACGGCCGCCGCGAATTCGCGCTGGAGCTTCTGTCCCTGCACAAGGGGCAATGGCTGGCGCGGGTCGAAGGCGTGGCGGACCGCACCGCGGCCGAGGCATTGCGCGGCACCGAACTCTATGTTCCGCGCGACCGGCTGCCGGCGCCGGAGGCGGACGAGTTCTACCACGCCGACCTGATCGGGCTGGATGCCGAGGACACGGACGGCATGGCGCTGGGCAGCGTTCGGGCGGTGCACGATTTCGGTGCCGGCACGATCCTGGAGATCGTCGGCGCCGGCCACCCGCCGCTGCTGGTGCCATTCACCCGCCAGGCGGTGCCGGAGGTCGATCTGGCGGCCGGGCGGGTGGTCGTCGACCCGCCGGCCGAGCAGGCCGCGGACGAGGCGGATGAGGACGGGGAGGGATCGCGATGAGCGCCGAGGACCCGCGTTTGACAGCGCCGGACGGCCGGCCCCGCGCCCGCGGCATCGGCGTGCCCTTCGACGGCGACCCGGGCCCGCTTAACGCGGTCACCGACGTGGCCGGCCTCGAAGTCGGCTATCGCACGGTGATCGAGGGCGAAGGCGGGCTGGAGGAGGGCAGGGGCGCGATCCGCACCGGGGTGACGGCGGTGCTGCCGCGCGGCCGCGACGGCGCCGATCGGCCGTTCTGGGCCGGCTGCTTCAGCTTGAACGGCCATGGCGAGATGACCGGCTGGCAATACGTCGAGGAGTTGGGCCTCGCCAACCACCCGATCCTGATCACCAACACCCATTCCTGCGGCCTCGCCCGCGACGCCGCGCTGCGCTGGACGGCGAAGCGTTTTGGCACCAGCGCCTATGGCAGCCTGGGGCACCCGGTGGTGGGCGAGACCTATGACGGCTTCCTGAATGACATCAACGGGTTCCATGTCACGAACGGCCATGTCTTCGAGGCCATCGAGGCGGCCCGGCCGGGCCCGGTGCGGGAGGGCAGCGTCGGCGGCGGGACGGGCATGATGTGTTACGGCTACAAGGGCGGCTCCGGCACCGCCTCGCGGGTGGTCGAGGTGGCCGGCCGGCGGGTCACGGTCGGCGTCTTCGTGCAGGCCAATTTCGGCCTCGTCGACCAGTTGACCGTCGCCGGCGTCCCGGTCGGCAAGGCCCTGCCCGGGGGCAAGGTCGAGCCGAGCGGCAATTCGATCATCGGCTTGGTCGCCACCGACGCTGCGTTGTTGCCGCATCA
Organism: Inquilinus sp.; assembly: GCA_013003675.1. Taxonomy (GTDB): domain Bacteria; phylum Pseudomonadota; class Alphaproteobacteria; order DSM-16000; family Inquilinaceae; genus JABDIP01. Next base: position 8,719 of record JABDIP010000528.1, on the reverse strand, counting down.
GTTGAAGCGGCTGGCGCGCCGCGCCGGGCTCGGTATCGCCCGCTCCGGCGCCACCGCCACCAACGGGTCGGGCGACCTGTTCTTCGCCTTCACCACCGCCAATGCGGACGCCGCCGCGGAACGCGAGCGGCCGGCGACGCTGGAGTGGCTGCCGGACGCGCAGTTGAGCCCGCTTTTCGCCGCCGTCGTCCAGGCGACCGACGAGGCGGTGCTGAACGCGCTGGTGGTCAACGCCGACATGGACGGGCGTGACGGCAATCGCGTGCTGGCGTTGCCGCACGCGGCGGTGGTCGCGGCCCTGAAACAGCACGGCCGCTGGACCGATCCGGCGGCGGGTGGCGGGCGGTGAGCGCGGCGCCCTGGACCGCGACGGTTCTCACCCTGTTCCCGGAGATGTTTCCCGGGCCGCTGGCGGCCAGTCTTGCCGGAAAAGCGCTCGAACGCGGCGACTGGCTGCTGGAAACGGTGGACATCCGGGAATTTGCGCGCAATAAACACCGCGCCGTCGACGACGCCCCCTTTGGCGGCGGCGCCGGTATGGTGATGAAGCCCGATGTCATCGACGCGGCGCTGAGCGCCGCCCGCTCCAGACGAGCCTCCGCCGGAGGGGAAGACCGCTTCCTCTACCTTACGCCACGCGGGCGCCTTCTGGACCAGGGGCTGGTCGAAGGGTTGGCGCGGTCGTCGGGCTTGGTTGTGTTGTGCGGCCGGTACGAGGGGATCGATCAGCGGGTGATCGACGCCCACGGGCTGGAAGAGGTCAGCCTCGGCGATTTCGTCCTGTCGGGCGGCGAGCCGGCGGCGATCTGCCTGATCGACGCGGTGGTGCGATTGTTGCCCGGGGTGATGGGCAATGCCGACAGCGCCGGTGAAGAGAGTTTCGGCGACTCCGGCTTGCTGGAGTATCCCCACTACACCCGGCCGGCGGTGTGGCGGGGGGCCGACGGGATCGAACGGGCGGTGCCCGATGTATTGGTGTCCGGCCATCACGCTAAGGTCGCGCAATGGCGCCGCGCCGAGGCGGAAGGGATCACGCGGGAACGCCGCCCCGATCTGTGGCATCGCTATCTGGCGGTGCGATCCGGGCAGCCGGCCGCCGACGACGAAACGAACGAGAACTGAGCCAGCAAGAGGGGCCAGCCATGAACATCATAGAGCAACTCGAAGCGAAGCAGGTCGAGACCCTGACCGCCAATCGCCCGGTTCCGGAATTCGGTCCCGGCGACACCGTGCGCGTCAACGTCAAGGTCGTCGAGGGCACGCGCGAGCGCATCCAGGCCTATGAGGGCGTGTGCATCGGCCGCAAGAACGCCGGCCTGAACAGCTCGTTCACGGTGCGCAAGATTTCCTACGGCGAGGGCGTCGAGCGCGTCTTCCCGCTGCACAGCCCGCGCATCGACAGCATCCAGGTCGTGCGTCGCGGCGACGTGCGACGGGCCAAGCTGTACTATCTGCGCAGCCGGCGCGGCAAATCGGCCCGCATCGCCGAGAAGCGCGACATCCGTCCGCCGAAGGGCTCGGCGGCGGTGGTCGAGACGACCGCCAGCGCCGCCGACGAATAGCGACCGGCCGCCATTGCGCGGCATTGGCGGGGACAAAGTTCGGCTTTTCCGGTCGCGGCGGCGCGTCTATCCTCCGCCGCCCTGAGGGGGACGGGCATCGGGCCCGCACCGCCCAGCACCCGTGACGGAGCCGAAAGTCATGGCCAGCCAGTCGCCGCAGCCGCGTACCCTGTTCGACAAGATCTGGGACAGCCACGTCGTCCGCCGCCAGGATGACGGCACCTGTACCCTCTATATCGACCGGCATCTGGTCCACGAGGTGACCAGCCCGCAGGCCTTCGAGGGGCTGCGGATGGCCGGTCGCACGGTGCGCCGGCCCGAGGCGACCCTCGCCGTGGCCGACCACAACGTGCCGACCACCGATCGTTCCAAGGGGATCGAGGACCGCGATTCGCGCATCCAGGTCGAGACGCTGGAAGCGAATTGCGCCGAGTTCGGCGTGCCGATCTTCAAGATGGACGACATCCGCCAGGGCATCGTCCATATCATCGGCCCCGAGCAGGGCATGACCCAGCCCGGCATGACCATCGTCTGCGGCGACAGCCACACCGCCACGCACGGCGCCTTCGGCGCGCTCGCCTTCGGTATCGGGACGTCGGAGGTCGAACACGTGCTGGCGACCCAGACCCTGATGCAGCAGCCGGCGAAAAACCTCCGCATCTCGGTCGAGGGCGATCTGTCACCGGGCGTGACCGCCAAGGATCTGATCCTGGCGATCATCGGTGAGATCGGCACCGCCGGCGGCACCGGCCACGTCATCGAATATGCTGGCCAGGCGATCCGCGACCTGTCGATGGCGGGCCGGATGACGGTGTGCAACATGTCGATCGAGGCGGGCGCCCGCGCCGGGCTGATCGCGCCGGACGACACCACATTCGAGTATCTGAAGGGCCGGCCGATGGCGCCCAAGGGTGGGCTGTGGGAGACCGCGCTCGCCTACTGGCGGACGCTGCCTTCCGATCCCGGCGCGCGCTACGATCGTGAGGTCACCCTGAACGCCGCGGCGATCGCGCCGACGGTCACCTGGGGTACGAGCCCGCAGGATGTGGTGCCGATCACCGGCACCGTGCCCGATCCGGACGCCTTGGGGGACGAAGGCAGGGCGCAGGCGGCGCGGCGCTCGCTCGACTATATGGGGCTCGCACCGGGCACGCGGATGACCGACATTGCGGTCGACAAGGTGTTCATCGGCTCCTGCACCAACGGCCGGATCGAGGATCTGCGCGCCGTCGCCACGCTGGCCGAGGGCCGCCATGTCGCCGACGGCGTCCACGCGATGATCGTCCCCGGCTCCGGCCTGGTGAAGGAGCAGGCCGAGCAGGAAGGCCTCGACCGCATCTTCACCGAGGCCGGGTTCGACTGGCGCGAGCCCGGCTGCTCGATGTGCCTGGCGATGAATGCCGACCGGCTGGAACCGGGCGAGCGATGCGCCTCGACCTCGAACCGTAATTTCGAGGGGCGCCAGGGCCGCGGCGGCCGCACCCATCTGGTCAGCCCGGCGATGGCGACGGCGGCGGCGATCGCCGGCCGGCTGGCCGATGTCCGGGACCTCGCCTGACCCGTCCGGCAGCCGGCCGATCACCATTCGGGCCGGCACGCCGGCCGATGCCGACGCCATCCTGGCCGTCCACCGCCGCTCGATCCTTCAGCTCGGCCGCGCGGTCTATTCCGACGCGGAGGTCGAGAGCTGGGCGCACGGGCTGACTGCCGATCGGTATGTCCGCGCCATGGGCGAGGAAGGCACGACGTTCCTGCTCGCCATCGACGCGGCCGCCAGGGTCATCGGCTTTTGCTCGCTCAAGGACGATGTGGTGCGCGGACTCTATGTCGACCCCTCCTGCCCGCGCTCGGGGATCGGCCGCACCTTGCTGCAGCGGGCCGAGGCCGAGATCGTCGCGGCCGGCCACAAGACGGTGCGCGTCCAGGCGAGCCTTGCGGGGCGGCCGTTCTATGAGGCGCAGGGCTACGAAATTTTCGAAGAACACGATTGGAAGTCGCGCGGCGGGCTGGAGATCGCCGTGGCCGAGATGATAAAGACTATCGCCGGACCGTCCTGATCGGCGAGGCAATTGAGGGCGACGCAGATTACGGCCATGTCACCGCATTTTACCGTATCTGCTGCTCTGATTCTGAGGACCTGCTTAAATGTCATTCGATCGAATCGCCGTGCTCGGACTCGGCAAGGTTGGCAAATTGGCGGCTTTGTTGCTGCACGAGGGCGGCTTCGCGGTGGTCGGCATCGACGTGCACACGCCGCGCGAGGCGCTGCCGTTCCCGGTCGATGGGACCGATGTCGCCGACCCCGAGGCGCTCGGGCGGGTCTTTGCCTCGGTCGACGCGGTGCTGTCCTGCCTGCCCCACAACCTCAATCTCGACGTCGCCCAGGCCGCGCATAAGGCCGGGATCCACTATTTCGACCTGACCGAGGACGTGCCGACGACCAAGGCGATCATCGAGCTGGCACCGAACGCCAAGGGGCTGATGGCGCCGCAATGCGGGCTGGCGCCGGGCTTCGTCGGTATCGTCGGCGCCTCGCAGGCGGCGCTGTTCGACGAATGCCGCGCCATCCGGATGCGGGTCGGCGCCCTGCCGCAGCACCCCACCGGGCTGTTGGGCTATGCCTTCAACTGGTCGCCGGAAGTGGTGGTGAACGAGTACCTGAACGACTGCGAGGTTATCGAGGGCGGCGTCCGCAAATGGGTCTCGCCGATGGAATGGCACGAGACGATCTATGTCGACGGTGTGCGGCTGGAGGCGTTCACCACCTCCGGCGGGCTCGGCACCATGTGCGACACCTATCTCGGGCAGGTCGACAATATCGACTACAAGACGATGCGCTATCCCGGCCATATGAAGCTGATGAACTTCTTCTTCCACGAATTGCTGATGCGCGAGCGGCGCGATATCGCCGGCGAACTCCTGACCCACGCCAAGCCGCCGGTCGACGACGACATCGTCTATGTGCACGTCTCGTCCGAGGGCACAATCGAGGACCGGTTGGAACGTAAGGAGTTCGTCCGCGCCTATCGGCCGCGCGACCTGGCCGGCCAGGAAAGGCGGGCGATCGCCTGGACCACTTCCGCCTCCGCCGTGGCGGTGATCGAACTGGTCCGCGACGGCAAGCTGCCACAGCGCGGCTTTCTGAAGCAGGAGGAGATCCCGCTCGACGGCTTCCTGGCGACGCGGACCGGCGCCCTCTACGCGGCGTGACCGGGTGCGCCGCCACTCGTCCCCGGTGTGACCGGCTGGCGGCCGATGCCGGCGATTGCCGCCGCCTTGCCCGGGCCCCGGCGGGAGGTGCAGGGGAGGTTTGCCAACCGGCCGGCGGGTGCGGCATAACGAGGGCGAATACGGTCGACGGGAAGTGGGCGGAGACGATGCTGGTTCGGTGGGTCGCGGTGGCGATGATCCTCCTGGTGCCGACGGCGCCAGGTCTCGCCGCGACCGTCGCCGACCATCTGGCTCTGCAACTGCGGTCCGGACCGACGATCGCCACGACCGACAGGCAGGTCGAGTCGCTGGCCATCCTGGAGGGATTCTATGCCGGGCGCGGCATGGCGCCGCTCTGGATCGAGGCAACCGGCGTCACGCCCCGCGGTCGACAAGTCGCCGGTATCCTGGCGGCCGCCGATGGCGACGGACTGCGACCGGACGACTATGCCGTTCCGGCGGTCGCCGCGCTGCTGGCGGCGCGCGGCCCGGACCGGCTGGCGGAACTGGAGGTCCGGTTGAGCCTGGGGCTGATGCTGCTCATCGCCGACCTCGGGCAGGGGAGGACCACCCCGCATGTCGCGGATCCAGGGTTGTTCCTCTATCGCGACGAGGTCGATCGGAGGTTGGCGATGGAGGGGGTCGGCGAGGCCGACGACCTGCCTGCCTTCGTCGACCGCTATAGGCCGCAAGCGCCGATTTATGCACGGCTGCGGACGGCTCTCGCCGACTACCGGCGGCTTGCCGAGGGTGGTGGTTGGGCGGCGATTCCGGGCGGCCCCAGCCTGAAGCCGGGCATGACCGACCAGCGCGTCGCGCTAATCCGCCGCCGTCTCCGGCTCTGGGGCGAACTGGCGGCGACGGAGGCTTCCGGCGGCCCGGCCGGCGACCTCGCCGGCGACCCCGAACGATACGACGACGCCCTGGTCGACGCGGTGAAGCGGATGCAGGCGCGGCACGGACTCGACCCGGACGGTATCGTCGGCCGCAAGACCCTCGGTGCCCTGAACCTCCCGGTAGAGACGCGCATCGGTTCGATCGTCCTCAACCTGGAACGTCTGCGCTGGATGCCGGACGATCTCGGCCGCCGCCATGTCTTCGTCAACCTCGCCGATTTCAGGCTGACATATGCCGATGACGGGGACGCCGCATTCGATACCCGCGTCATCGTCGGCGAGCCCTACCACCGCACGCCGGTCTTCAGCAGCGCGATGACCCATGTCGTCTTCAATCCGGACTGGACGGTGCCGCAGAGCATCGCCCGTCGGCTGCTGCTGCCGCAGATCAAGGCCGATCCCGGCTTTCTGGCGCGCAACAACTACACGCTCTTCAGCGACTGGACGGCGGACGCCACGGTGGTCGATCCGGCGATGGTCGACTGGAGCCAGGTCTCCGCCGAACGGTTTTCCTTCAAGCTGCGCCAGTCGTCCGGCCCTGGAAACGCCTTGGGCCGGGTCAAGTTCCTGTTGCCCAACCGGTTCGACGTCTACCTGCACGACACCTCGGCGAGACAGCTGTTCGGCAAGACCGAGCGCAGTCTCAGCAACGGCTGTATCCGCATCGAGCACTCGGAAAGGCTGGCCGAACTGATCCTGGCGGATGCCGAGACCTGGTCGATGCGCCGGATCGAGGAGACGATCGCCGGCGGCCGCACCACTTTCGTCAAGCTGCCGGAGTCGATCCCGGTCCATATCGGCTACCTGACAGCCTGGGTCGACGCCGAGGGCGCGGTCCAGTTCCGCAAGGACATATACCAGCGCGACCTGGCCGTGGCGGATGCGCTCGTTTCGCGTTCGGTCGATTAGGTCGGCGGGCGGCCGCCGCCGCTCGCGTGGGCGCGCGCGTCAACAAAGTCTTGGCATTCGGCCGCTATCAACACTATGGGTCTGTGTCGCTGGGCACCGGCGGATTGAAGAAGGATCGGATATGAACGGCTCGCAAGGCGATTCCAGCGACCGTGGCCCCTGCGGCCCCCGTCGGCACCTGCTGCGGCGGATGGCCGGCCTGGCCGGCTGCCTGGCCGGCGCCGTCGTGGCGCCGCGAGGGAGACGCCGATCGGCGCCGCTGCCGGCGACGCGCCGGCTGGACGTGCATGCGCTGCATACCGGCGAAAGGCTCAGTGCGACCTACTGTCGCAACGGCGCGTACGATTCCGGCGCCCTGGCCGAGATCAATCACGTGCTGCGCGACTGGCGCTCGGGCGACGTGCATCGGATCGACCCCGGCCTGCTCGACCTGTTGGCGACGCTGCGCGGCAAGGCCGGCGGCAGCGCACCCTTTGAGCTGATCTCCGGCTACCGGTCACCGGCGACCAATGCCGCTTTGGCCAGCAATAGCGGCGGCGTGGCGCGACGCAGCCTGCATATGGAGGGCATGGCCGCCGATGTCCGGCTTCCGGGCGTCGATCTGGCGACGCTGCACCGGGAGGCGTCGGCGATGCGGGCCGGCGGCGTCGGGCTCTATACGCGGTCGAATTTCGTCCACGTCGACACCGGACGGGTGCGCTACTGGGGTTCCTGAGACGACCGGCGGCAAGGGTCGCCGGTTCCGGTCGCCGTCTATCGCTATGCGCGTCCGGATGGGTAGATTTGCGCGTTTGCCTTAGGTTTCAGGGGTTTGCGTAAAGGCCGGGGGGCAATAAATCGCTTTGGCCCGGTCGTGACCCTGTGGCAAAAGGGGACCCCGGCGGCCACGACGGTCTGCCCACATAACCCATGCAGCGGGGACGACATGGACAAGTTCACCACCCTGACCGGGGTGGCTGCGCCGTTGCCGATGATCAATGTCGACACCGACATGATCATCCCCAAGCAGTTCCTGAAGACGATCAAGCGCACCGGCCTCGGCCGCAATCTGTTCGACGAGATGCGCTTTCGGCCCGACGGCACGGAGAACCCGGATTTCGTGCTGAACCAGCCGGCCTATCGCCAGGCGAAGATCCTGGTGACGGGCGAGAATTTCGGCTGCGGTTCGTCGCGCGAACATGCCCCCTGGGCACTGCTCGATTTCGGCATCCGCTGCGTGATCGCGCCCAGCTTCGCCGACATCTTCTACAATAACTGCTTCAAGAACGGCATCCTGCCGATCGCCTTGCCGCAGGAGGACGTCGACCGGCTGATGGACGACGCCGAGCGCGGCGCCAACGCGACCGTGACGATCGACCTCGAGGCGCAGGAGATCCGCGGCCCCGACGGTGGCGTGATCTCCTTCGAGATAGATTCCTTCCGCAAGCACTGCCTGCTCAACGCGCTCGACGACATCGGCCTCACGCTGCAGAACGTCGCCGCCATCGACGACTACGAGGGCGTCGCCGGAACCGAGCGCCCCTGGCTCTTCGCCTGACCTGACCGCCCCGCCCAATCGCACGTCTTCAGAAAGCAGAACAATGGCCGCCAGCAAGAAGCTCCTCGTTCTCGCCGGTGACGGCATCGGTCCGGACGTCATGCGAGAGGTGCGGCGGGTTGTCGAATGGATGGGTCGCGACCGCGGCATCCGCTTCGACGTGACGGAGGGGCTGGTTGGCGGCTGCGCCATCGACGAGCACGGCGTGCCCCTGGCCGACGAGACCATGGCGGCGGCGCTGAAGGCCGATGCGGTGCTGCTGGGCGCGGTCGGCGGCCCGAAATGGGACGGCGTCGATTTCGCCATCCGGCCGGAGGCGGGGCTGCTGCGGCTGCGCAAGGAAATGGAACTGTTCGCCAATCTGCGGCCGGCGATCGTATTCCCGGCCCTGGCCGATGCCTCGACCCTGAAGCGCGAGGTGGTCGAGGGGCTGGACATTATGATCGTCCGCGAGCTGACCGGCGGCGCCTATTTCGGTGAGCCGCGCGGCATCGAGGATCTCGGCGGCGGCGAGCGGCGCGGCGTGAATACCCAGGTCTACTCGACCTCGGAGATCCATCGCGTCGGCCGGGTCGCCTTCGAACTGGCCAAACAGCGCGGTCGCC
>JABDIP010000523.1 GCA_013003675.1 Inquilinus sp. | reverse complement strand
CCGTCGGCCGGCAGGACCCGTTGCGCCAACAGGGGAAACAGGCACTCCTCCAAATCGGCGGTATGGACCGGTACGTCTTCGACGATATAGCGCAACACGCGCTCGGCATCGGCACGGGTGTCGCCGTTGGTGTCGGTGGATGCCAATGCCTCCAGCGTATTGCAGGCGACCCGCTGGCGGTAGAGTTCGGTGCGCAGGAAACCAAGCGGATCGAGGAATATCTGCGGGTCGACGGCCTGGTGCGACACTGGCGTTGTCCGTTCGGTTCCCGGCATCACCCTCCTCGGCCTCGGATCGCGATAGGCGACGGACCGGCCCTTCAGGTGGCTCTCATCGACCGCCGCCAGCCAATCCGGCCGAGTACCCTGCTCCGAAGCGCACATGACCGCGGCGAACTCATCGCCGGGCGCGGAGCGCAAGCCCTCTGCACCCTGTTTGCCCCGAAGCCAAGAACTTATGCAATCGTGCCGGGCCGAACCTTGACTTCCATCAAGCGCGGCCGCCGCCAAATGCCGGCCCGCGATCTGATCGACTGTGACGCGGGAGCCCCCGCCACCGCCTATCCGACCATCTCCACGGTGATCGAGCGCGCGCGGCCTCGGCGGCGCTTGTTCGCGGTCCTTCTGCCATTATAATGGAAGGTGATACAGAACAGCGATGATAGCCATGGCCGAAACGATTGCGCCCGCCAAACCGCGTACGCGCGTCGGCGGCATCGAACGGACCGTCCAGATCCTCGACCTGCTCAGCAGCCGCGGCGAACCAGCCTCCGCCTACGATATCGCCAAATCGGTTGGTGCGCCGGTTTCGACCGTCTATGCGATCGTGGAGGAGCTGGTGACGCGGGGGCTGCTGACGCGCGACGGCGACGGCACCGTCTGGTTCGGGCCGCGGCTGTTTCGCTACGGCCTCGCCTATGAGAGCCGCATGGACGTTCTCACCGAGGCCAAGCACGAGATGTCGAGGCTGTCGCGGAGCATCGGCGAGACCGTGCAGATCTGCTGCCGCGACGAGGGGATGATGGTGGTGGCGGCAATGGCCGACGGCGAAGGCCATTTCCGGATCTCGTCCGACGTCGGCACGCGCGTGCCCCTCAATTGGACGGCCTCGGGCCGCCTGCTGCTTGGTCACCTGCCGAGCGACGTCCGCGAGGCGGCTTTTCGCGACGTCGCGCGGCGATCGCCGACCGGGCGCGCCGAGACCGACCCGAAGGCCCTGGCTCGTCAGGCCGGCAGAGATTTTGCCCGGCGCCTGGCGGTACAGCTCGGCGCATCGGAGTTCTCGGTGGCCTGCATCGCGTCGCCCATTCGCGATATGTCGGGCACATGCGCGGCGACGATCTCCATCGTGCTGGCGGAACAGAAGGCGCAGGCCAACCTGGAGCGCTATGCCGAGGCCGTGAAAGCCTCGGCCGGTGCCGTCGAACGAGCGCTTGGCAGGCCGCCATCCTGACCGCCGCCGTCCGCCCGGCGCCGCGCCACTACCCGGCGTGCACCTCGAAGATCGCCTCGATCTCGACGGTGATCCCGCCGGGCAGTGAATTCATGCCGACGGCGGATCGGGCGTGCACGCCCGCGGGGCCGAAGACCCGCACCAGCATGTCCGAACAGCCATTGATCACGGCCGGATGGTCGGCGAAGTCCGGCGTCGCGTTGACCATGCCCAGCAGCTTCACGACGCGGCGGACGGCGGACAGCGATCCGAGTTCCTGACGAACCGCGGCGAGCAGGTTGAGCCCGACCAGGCGGGCGTGGTCGGCGGCGTCCTCGATCGAGACATCGGCCCCGACCTTGCCGGTCATCAGCCGGCCGTCGGAGGTGACCGGGCCCTGACCGGATACGAAGAGCAGGGGGCCGGCGCGCACTGCGATCGCGAAATTGCCGACCGGCGCTGGCGCCCTGGCGGGCAGCACAAGACCCATGGCCGCCAGCATTTCTTCGGGCGTTTCGAGCCCCCGATCCCTGACCTGGTTCTGGCTCATGCTCAGATCTCTCCAATGCGGTGGCAGGCGGCGTGGTGGTCGTCGTCGATGGCCGTTTGATCGGGAACGGTGCGCGCGCAAAGGGCCTCGGCATGCCTGCAGCGGGTCCGGAACACGCAGCCGGATGGCGGCGAAAGCGGGCTCGGAATATCGCCCTTGAGGATTTCGCGCTCGATCGTGATCGTCGGGTCGGGCCTCGGCGCCGCCGAGAGCAATGCCTGTGTATAGGGATGGGCCGGCGCGCCATAGACCGCGCGGCCGGTGCCCCGCTCGGCCACCCGGCCGAGATAGAGGACGACGACCTCGTCGCACAGATATTCCACGACGCTGAGGTCGTGAGCGATGAACAGGATCGTCAACCGCCGGCGGTCCTTGAGATCCTGCATCAGGTTCAGGATCTGCGCCTGGACCGACACGTCCAGCGCCGAGACCGACTCGTCGGCGACGATGAACTCCGGCTCAACGGCGAGCGCGCGGGCGATCCCGATGCGCTGGCGCTGACCGCCGGAGAATTCATGCGGATACCGGCCCATCTGGTCCGCCGAAAGGCCGACCTCTTCCAACAGGCTGGCGACGATCTCGCGCCGCTCGGCCGATCTGCCGCCGATGCCATGCGCGACCAGCGCCTCGCCGATGATCTCCCGCACCTTCATGCGCGGGTTCAGGCTGGAGAACGGGTCCTGGAAGATGATCTGCATGCGCTTGCGCATCGCCTTCATGGCGCGGGCATCCAGCGCCGTGATGTCGATGCCGTCGAACTCCACCCGGCCGGCCGAGGGCTCGATCAGGCGCAAGACACACCGGCCCAGCGTGGTCTTTCCCGATCCGGATTCGCCGACCAATCCGACGACGGCGCCGCGCGGCAGGTCGAAGGACACGTCCTTCACCGCATGCACATCGCCACGCGGCGTCGAGAACACCTTCGACAGGCCCTCGATCCGCAACAGAACATCCCGCTGTGCCGCTACCGCGGCGGCGGCGGCCATCATCGCCGCGCCGCCTTCCAGCAGCGGGCGAGATGACCCGGACCGCAGGGCTCCAACGAGGTCGGCTCGCGACACCGCTCCTCCGCCAGCGAGCACCGCGGCGCGAAGGCGCAGCCCGGCGGCATGTCGTAGAGCGACGGGACGGTCCCCGGGATGGGCGTCAATCTGGCGCGCGTGCCGGCCCGGTCCAAATTGTGCCGGGCACCGGGGATCGAGGCGAGAAGCCCCTGGGTATAGGGATGGCTGGGATGCGCGAAGAGGGCCCGTACCGGCGCCTGCTCCACGGCCTCGCCGCCATACATGACCGCCACGTCGTCGGCGACCTCTGCCACCACGCCCATATTGTGCGTGATGAACAGGATCGACATGCCCATATCGGCCTGCAGCCGGCGCATCAGGTCGAGAATCTGCGCCTGAATGGTCACGTCGAGCGCGGTGGTGGGTTCGTCGGCGATCAGCAATGCCGGGTGGCAGACCAGTGCCATGGCGATCATCACCCGTTGGCGCATGCCGCCGGACATCTGGTGCGGATAGTCGTCGAGCCGCCGCTCGGCCCCCGGAATCTCGACCAGTTTTAGGATGTCCAAGGCCCGCAACCGGGCCTGGGCGGCGCCGACCGGTTCGTGCAGCCGCACCATCTCGGCGATCTGGTCGCCGATCGTGAATAGCGGGTTCAGCGAGGTCATCGGCTCCTGGAAGATCATCGCGATCTCCCGGCCACGGATGCGCCGCATGGTCTTTGAACCGGCCTGGGCGAGGTTGAGCACCGCCCCTGACGATTGGCGATAGAGGATGCGCCCGCCGGCGATCCGGCCGGGATGGGCCAGCAATCGCATGATCGAGAGGGCGGCGACCGACTTGCCCGAACCGGACTCGCCAACGATCGCCAGGGTCTTGCCCTGGCGAAGCGACAGGGTGACACCGCGCACGGCCTTGGCGACTCGCGCCTTGTAGACGAACTCGGTGCTGAGACCGTCGACCATTAGGACCAGTTCCGGCGCCAGCGCCGCCTGGTCGAGGGGGGCGTCGGCAAGTGTCGCCGCCTGGGTCACGCGGCGCCTCCCGACTGCGGGCCGGCGCGGCTCGCCGCCTCGACGAGGGTGCCGTGGATCGCCCAGTGCGGCTCGAACATGCGGTCGATGCTCAACGTGCCGCCGTCGCTGTCGACCGCCTCCCCATCGTGATCGGACAGTTCGAACACGGTGAAGTCCGCCGGCATGCCGGGCGTCAGCCCGTCGGTGCCGCTCAGCCCCAGCACCTGGCGCGGACGAACCGAAATGGCCGCTACGCAATCCTCGAAATCGAGCCCGGCCGCCAACACCTTCGACGCCGTCGTCGCAAGGTCGAAGACCGGGCCATCGATGTTGTGCCCGTGCAGGTCGGTCGAAATCGAGAACGGTTTCAGTCCTTCGCCGATCGCCCGCTCGGCGACCCGGAAATTGTAGGAGGCGGCGCCGTGGCCGACATCCATCAGGACGCCCTGGTCGGAGAGCCGGCGCGCCGTCTCCATCAACTCGGGCGTATCGGCGATCGAGCCCGATTTCTTGCCGTTGAAGCAGTGGGTGACGACGTCGCCGGGCCTGAGCATGTCGAAGATCTGATCGAGCAGCGGCGGCGGCTCGCCGATATGGACCATCAGCGGCAGGCCGGCGATCTCTGCCACCCGCTTGGCGATCAGCGCCGGCGTTATGCCCCAGGTGCCGACGATGACGCCGCTTGCCCGCACCTTGACGCCGCAGATGACGTCGCGATTGGCCTCGATGACAGCCAGCGTCCGGTTGACGTCGATGAACCGGTCGTCGACCAGTTCGGGCACCCGGTTGCAGGCCACCAGGCCGATGGTGCCGATATTGATGAATGCCTTGATGGTCTCCGGCCGGCGGTCGATCACGTATTGCCGCAGGCCGTGGAAGCTGGCCTCGCCGGCCGAGCCGGCATCGGCCATGGCGGTGACGCCGCGCTTCATGCCGGCATCCTCGGCGCGGATCGAGATGTCGGTGCCGCCATGCCAGATATGGACGTGGAGGTCGGGCCAGCCGGGGGACAGCCAGGCGCCGCCGCAATCGATCGTCCGGGCGCCCGGCGCCGGTGCCGCCGACACGCGGCCATCGGCGGCGACATGCACATCGGTCACGGTCTGCGG
>JABDIP010000520.1 GCA_013003675.1 Inquilinus sp. | reverse complement strand
GGCGGCTTCGGAATAGGTTGTCATGTCGATTGTCTCCCGATCGCTGGCCCCGGCCTCGGCTTCTGGCCGGCGGTGGCGAGCATCGCCGGGAGGCCTGGAGCGCGTTTTCGCGGTTCGGCGGGGGCCGAGCCGCGAAGTCCCGCCTAGCGGCCGGGGCCCCGGCGGCAGTGCCGCCGGTCACACGCGGCGGGGTTGTGGCCGCGGGGCACGTCCACTCAACCCACCCTCGTCATGGGGCGGGGCTCGAACGGCGCGCCGGAGGCTTTCCACCGCCGCCTCGGTAGGGGCCGGGCGGACCGGTCCGGGAAATCGGCGCTACATGCCGCGGAAGATGCCCTGGCAGACGATCATGATGACCAGGCTGACGATCCAATAGCCGGCGTCGACGTTGCGCGCGTAGGCGGATTTCCTGGTGAACAGCCCGCCCGAATAGGCCAGCACGGTGAACGCCACCGTCGCCAGGATCACCGTCAGCAGGGCGTTCGCCACGGCGGTCACCCCGACGAACCAGCTCATCAGCAGCAACCCGACGATTTGGGTCGCCATCGCCGGAACCGGCATCTCGCCGGCGGTGCCCATCTCCACGCCGACGCCGTCCGCCCATTTCGGGCCGAACAGCTTCGGCGAGTACCACAGCCACCCGGCCAGGAACGAAACCACCGCGCCGACGATCACCGCCAGCCAGCTCACGCCATTCGTCAATTCACCCATCGTTCAGCCTCCCGGATTGTTTGGGGGTGCGGGTCGGAGCCGTAGGAACGGAAGATGCTCTTGGCATGGGAGTTCCCAGCGATTCCCAGGTTTCAGTGAATAGACGGTCGAGCCGGCACCATGCCGACACCCGACACCACTACACCGAATCCGTCGCCGGCACCGTCCGATCCAGACTGTCGATGCAGGGAGCCTCGGCGACGTGGCAATCCAGCCCAGCCCTGGCCGTCCGGACGATCGCGGCGCGAAGTCTCCGGCGGCAGTCAGCTCTCGTCCCACGGTTGGCGCCTGTCCTCGTAAACCTTGGTTTCGAGGGTGAATGTGGCGGGATCGTCCAGGGAACCGGCGAAGAAGAACACCAACTCGGGGGCCAGGGTCGTCGTCTTGTAGATCGGCGATCCGCACTCGCCGCAGAAGCCGAATTCCAAATCGTTCCCCGCGTCGGACTTCAGGTGAAACGTCTTCAGCGGCCCGGACCTGCTGACGGTGTCGCGTTTGACGGCGAATTGCGGGGCGTGGCCGCCGCCCGAGATGTGCTGGCAATCGCGGCAATAGCATTGAATGGAAAGCACCGGCGCATCGCTCGCTTCGTACCGGACCTTGCCGCACAGGCAACCGCCGCTCCGGGTCGATGGCATGGGCCGCTCTCCTCGATCGATCGTCGCGGCGGAACGGTAGAGCATTATCCGCCTAGGCGGAATCGGCTCCGGCGCGTTCCCCGGCGCCCCGCACCGCCCGGCGTAGGGCGGCCCGCGCCAGCAGCCGCGTCGAGTCGAGCGTCGGCAGCGGTGAGTTGGTGTCGTCGATGATCAGCGGGATCTCGGTGCAGCCGAGGATCGCCGCGTCGCAGCCGGCCCGCTTCATCCGTCCGATGACCTGCCGGAAAGTGGCGACCGCCTCGGGCCTGAAGACGCCCTCGACCAGCTCGTCCATGATGATGCGATCGATCTCCGCCCGTTCGGCCGGGTCGGGGCGCTCATAGGCCAGGCCGCGGGCCGCCAGCTTTTCCGGGTAGACGGCGCTGTCGACCAGCCATCGGGTGCCGAGGAGGGCAAGGCGCCGAAAACCGCGATCCGCCGCCGCCGCCGCGACGATCTCCGCGATATGCAGCCACGGCAGCGGCGAGCGCGGCGCGACGGTGTCGAATGCCCGGTGGATCGTGTTGTCGGGGCAGATCAGGAAGTCGGCGCCGATGCGCGCCAGCTTGCCGGCGGAGGCGAGCATCAGATCGCCGACCCCCGCCAGGTCGCCCCGGTCGAGGCAGGTGACGTAGTCGGCCAGGGAATGCGTGTGCATCGAGACCTCGGGATGGGCGTGCCGGCCGAGCAGCGCCGCGCCCTCCGCGCAGATCGTGCGATAGCACAGCGCCGCCCCCTCGGCCGAACAGCCCACGATGCCGATGTGTTGCGTCATGATGGCGGGCTTCCCATCCTCGGACCCCTCGCAGGATATCGCGGTTTCCACCCGACGTTCGCGCTCCTCCGGCGGCCGCAATCACAATTAAGGTGGACAGTATACTTATCTTGGCGCTGAGGAGTCGTTCGTCCCCCCATAGAGCCGTCCCGATCGGTTCAGGCCGGACGGCCGATCGGGCGCCGCGGCTCACTTCATCTCCATCACCTGCGCCACCTCGATCGTGCCGACTTCGAGGAACGGGCATGCCTTGGCCATCTCCAGCGCCGCCTCCAGGGTGTCGGCCGCCACCATGGAGAACCCGGTCAGGGCGTTCGGCCCGCCACCGTCCGACACGCCGTCGGCGCTGACGGTCTTGGACATGCCCAGGGGCGTGCCGGGATTGACCACCGCATCGCCCAGACCGCCGATCCAGGCCTTCCATCGCTCCATCTGCGCGGCGCCCGCCTCCTTGCTCTCGGGTTTCTTGCCGCCGTGATAGGCCAGCACATAGTTGGGCATGGGGTTTCCTTCCGTTTTTCGGTTTCCAGCGATTGAGTCATGTGGGGACGGCCCCCGCGTTGCAAGCGGCGATTTGACGATCGGCCGTCAGTCGGGTGCGGCCCCGCGTCCGCCGGCGCCTCGCCGGGCGCGGCGACGTTCTCCTCGCACCCGACGGACCCGAAACCAGCCGGCTCCGGGACCGGACGCCCGTCGCGCACAGGAATGACCTTGGGACCGAAGCGGTCGCGGCGTTAGGATCGACGGAACACGGGGGGATAGACCGATGAAGAAGACACCGACATTTGGCACTCCGGCCGCCGGCCCGGCGGTCGTGACGGCGGTGGTGCTGGCGCTTGCCGCCGCGCCCCAGGCGTCGGCGCAGGACGTCTGCAAGAGAACCATCGACCTGAACGCAGCGAATAGCGAATACGCCGAGCAACACGTCCTGGACGTCGGCGACGTCGCCGGCCATCAGATCCGCATCTTCGAGATCCACCGCACCTACCCGGAGGTCGAGGCCAACTGCGAAGGCCTGAAGCAGACGGAAACCCGGAGTCACGGCTATTCCGACTATATCGACCGTTCCGGCCGGGCCTGGGGCTACAACGTCGACACGCTCGAGAACGGCGACAAGATCTATTCGCAATTCTCCGGCACCAGCCACACGGTGATCAATCCGGACGGGGTGCGCAAGAGCACCTATATCGGTACCGCCACCTACACCGGCGGCACCGGCATCTACCAGGGCATCCGCGGCACTTCGCGGGCGACGATCATCTTCGACCCGGAAGCCAACCTCAACGTCGGAAAGCTCGATCTCGAGTACTGGCTGGAGAATTGACGCGACGGCGGGGTGGCGATCGCTCCGGTTTCGGATGACGGTGGCGCGTCACCCGTCCGAGCATCGTGCGACGATCAGGGCGAGGGCGAGGAATGTGCCGAATATGGCGGCGTTGAGCAGCAGCTGCCGCCGCTTCGTGCGCCGCCGGATATCGGCGGTCAGGCGCGCCGCCTGCCCGATCTCCCGCCGGTCGTCGGGATGGGTGTACCAATCGCCGGGCGTCCGGTAGGTCTCGAATTCGTCCCCCGCACCCGGCCGCCGAGAGCCTCGGCCTGCCGGATCATGACGGCGAGGGTGCGCAAGAGCACCTATATCGGTACCGCCACCTACACCGGCGGCACCG
>JABDIP010000518.1 GCA_013003675.1 Inquilinus sp. | reverse complement strand
CTGTCGACCTTGAGGCCGGCCGTACGTCTTGATTCTGCCATTGAGCGGATCGCTAGCTGTTGGGGTCGAGGAGGCCGGCCATGGCGTCGAGAGCGAGCAGATAGCCCGCCGCGCCGAAACCGCAGATGACGCCGTCCGCCGCTTCCGACACATAGGAGTGATGGCGGTAGGATTCGCGCTTGTAGATATTGCTGATGTGCACTTCGATCACCGGCAGTTCGGCCATGCGCAAGGCGTCGAGGATGGCCACCGAAGTGTGCGAGTAGGCGCCGGCGTTGATGATGATGCCCTCATGGCCGTCGCGCGCCTCCTGAATCCAACCGACCAACTCACCCTCGGTGTTCGATTGGCGGAAGTCGACGGCCAATCCCAACGCTTCGGCGCGTTCCGAGCATGCGGCCTCGATGTCGCCCAGCGTCTCGGCGCCATAAAGCGACGGCTCGCGCACCCCCAGCATGTTCAGATTGGGTCCGTTGATGATCAGGACCGTCGGTTCGGCCGACGGATTTGCCGCCACGGATCGGTTGCCCTCGCAAGAGATATCGTCGAGCGCCCTTATAGCATGGCGGCGTTCGGGGGCAATGGCCTCGACCCGGCCCCGCGGTTCGGGCTCAGTCGGTGTCCAACGCGGCGTCCGCCGCCCCGTAGGCGCCGGCCTGCGTCTGCAGGCGGGAGATGATGTCGTGCAGCCGATCGACCTCGTCCGGCGCCAGGGTGGCCAGGATCTGCGCCTCGCGATCGCGGGCGAGGGCGGCGATTCGGTCGTGGATGGCGCGGCCGGCAGGGGTCAGCGTTAGCCGCGAGCGGCGCCGGTCGCGCGGGTCGACCGCGCGATGGACGAAACCACGTTGGACGGCCCGGCGTACGGCGCGACTGACCCGTACCTTGTCCATTGCGGAGCGATCGCAGACACCGTTGGCCGAAATCGGTCCGAAACGGGCGACGATCGCCAGCAGCCGCCATTCGGCTATGCTGAGGTCGTGTTCAGCCTGGTACAGCGCCGCCAGCGCCCGGGTCACGGTATTTGCCAAGACCGACAGCCGGTAGGGGAAGAAGCGCTCCAAGTCGAACGCCCCCGCCGCCCCCGCCGAAGCTGGCAAATCCGTCTCGCGGCCATACTCGCCGGTCATGGCGTACCCTTGTTATTGGTTTCATTTGTAACTATAACCGTTCCGGACCGGGCTGTCATCCCGCGCCCGTCTCGTCTTCCATGCCGGAGGGTTCTGCCATGCACAAATGGATCCCGCTGCCCCGCGTCGAGGGAACCGCCTCGCGTCAGGCCCATGCCGACCTGCCCGACGGCACCTACGAGCGCGAGCTGGGCAAGGAAGGCTTCTTCGGGCCGGCGACGCATATGTACCACACCCATCCGCCAACCGGCTGGACTGGCTGGGACGGGCCGCTGAAGCCGCGCGCCTTCGACCTGACCAAGATCAACGCCGAGGACCCGTCGCCCTGGGATGCGGCGGAGGTGATGCACAATGCCCATGTCCGGCTGCGTTTCTGGCGGGCGCCGAAGCGAATGGACCATCTGGCGCGCAATGCCGATGGCGACGAGTTGATCTTCGTCCACGAGGGTCGCGGTGACCTGTTTTGCGACTATGGCCGTCTGCCGTTCCGCGCCGGCGACTACATCATGCTGCCGCGCTCGACCATGTGGCGGATCGAGTGCGCGGAGCCGGTGACGGCGCTGCTGATAGAGGCGAGCAACTCCAGCTATATGCTGCCGGAGAAAGGCATGCTGGGGCCGCACGCGGTGTTCGACGCGGCGGTCCTGGACGTACCGCGGATCGACGACGCGTTCCGCGCCCAGCAGGGCGAGACCGAATGGCCGGTGCGCATCAAGCGGCGCAATGCGGTGTCGACGGTCACCTATCCGTTCAACCCGCTGGACGCGGTCGGCTGGCACGGCGATCTGGTGCCGGTGCGCCTCAATGTCGAGGACATCCGACCGCTGATGAGCCATCGCTATCACCTGCCGCCTTCGGCGCACACCACCTTCATCGCCGACCGCTTCGTCGTCTGCACCTTCGCGCCGCGCCCGTTCGAGACCGACCCCGGCGCGCTGAAGGTGCCGTTCTTTCACAACAACGACGACTATGACGAGGTGCTGTTCTATCACGCCGGCGAATTCTTCAGCCGCGACAACATCCATCCCGGGATGATGACCTTCCACCCCTGCGGCTTCACCCACGGGCCGCACCCCAAGGCGCTGAAGAACGCCTTCGCGCCGAAGAAGGCGGCGACCGACGAATACGCGGTGATGCTGGATACCCGCGACGCGCTGGAAGTCGGCGATCTGCCGCCGGGAGTAGAATGGCAGGACTATGTCGACAGTTGGCGCAGCCCTGCGGACGCTGCGGAATAGGGATACCCGACCGATGCCCCTGAAACTCGCCTCG
Organism: Inquilinus sp.; assembly: GCA_013003675.1. Lineage (GTDB taxonomy): Bacteria > Pseudomonadota > Alphaproteobacteria > DSM-16000 > Inquilinaceae > JABDIP01. The sequence goes on along the minus strand of JABDIP010000518.1, from coordinate 1,634 downwards.
CTGAAGATGGGCGGCCGCGACGGCACGCTGGTCGTCGTCAACCGCGACCTGACCAAGGCGGTCGCCGTGCCCGGCATCGCGCCGACGCTGCAAGTGGCGCTGGAGAACTGGCAGGAATTGGCGCCGGAACTGAAATCGGTCTGCCGGCTGCTGAACCAGGGCGAAGGGCGAGACATCCTGCCCTTCGACCGGCTGTTGGCCGAGGGCGGCTGTGCCTCGCCATTGCCGCGCGCCTATCAATGGGCGGACGGCTCGGCCTATCTCAACCACGTCGAGTTGGTGCGCAAGGCGCGCGGCGCGGAGATGCCGACCAGCTTTCTCACCGACCCGTTGATGTACCAGGGTGGCTCCGACCGGTTCATCGGCCCGCGCGACCCGGTCGAGGCGGTGTCGGAGGAGCACGGCATCGACTTCGAATCGGAGGTCGCGGTGGTCACCGACGACGTGCCGATGGGCACGCCGCCGCTGGCTGCCGCCCGGCACATCAAGCTGATCATGCTGGTCAACGACGTGTCGCTGCGCGGCCTGATCCCGGGAGAGCTGGCGAAAGGATTCGGCTTCTTCCACGGCAAGCCGGCCAGCGCCTTCTCGCCGGTTGCGGTGACGCCGGAGACGCTCGGCGCCGCCTGGGATGGCGGCAAGCTGCATCTGCCCCTGGTGACGATGCTGAACGGTCGTCCCTTCGGCCATCCCAACGCCGGCATCGACATGAATTTCGGCTTTCCGGAACTGGTCGCCCACGCCGCGAGAACCCGTCATCTGGGGGCGGGCACCATCGTCGGCTCCGGCACCGTCTCCAACCGCGACCGCTCGGTCGGCTCGTCCTGCCTCGCCGAGGTGCGCACCCTGGAGACGATCGAAAAAGGCAAGCCCGAGACGCCATTCCTCAGATTCGGCGACCGCGTCCGGGTCGAGATGCGCGACGCCGAAGGAAACGACATCTTCGGCGCAATCGACCAGGAAGTGGTGCAATACGCGGCGCCCTGACAGGCGCTCCCGCCTACAGCAATCCGTGCGCCGCGAGGTCGCCGCGCAGCCGGTCGGCCGATTCGAACCGCACCGCATGCATGCCGACGGCGCGGGCACCGGCGGCGTTCTCCTCGACATCGTCGATGAACAGGCAGTCTGCCGCGGTTAGGCCGTAGCGGTCGAGCAGGAGCCGGTAGATCTCCGGCCCCGGCTTCAGAACGCGCTCGGCACCGGAGACGATGATCCCCTCGAACCCGCCGAGGAACGGCCAGCGTCGCAATTCCAGGTCGAGCTTCTCGGCGGAGAAGTTGGTGATCGCATAAACCGGCCGGCCGGCCCCGCGCAGCTCGTCCAGAATGGCGACGGTATCGGTGTGGGCGCGCGGGATCATTTCCTGCCAGCGCTCGTCGAAGGCGGCGATCAGCGCCGCGTGCTCGGGGAAGCGGGCGGTCAGCTCGGCGACGCCCTGGGCGAAGGGCTTGCCGCCGTCCATCTGGCGGTTCCAGGCCGGGGTGCAGACAGTCGCCAGGAATTCCTCCATTGCCGCCTCGTCGTCAAACAGCGTGCGGTAGAGATAGCGGGGGTTCCAGTCGAGCAGCACGCCGCCGATGTCGAAGACGGGGATGGTCGCGGTATCGGGCATCGGGCGGGAGTCCGGTTGGCGG
>JABDIP010000511.1 GCA_013003675.1 Inquilinus sp. | reverse complement strand
CGGTCAATGTCGACGTCCGCACCCAGCAGCTCGCCGACAAGTCCTACGAGGTCGTGCTGCACATCAAGGGCGACGCCAAGGCCGGCGAGAACCAGGCCTTCATCATCGAGCTGTCCTATGGCGGCGTTGTCACGCTCGGCGAGGTGCCGCAGGAGCATGTCGCACCGCTGTTGCTGATCGAGGCGCCGCGCCTGCTGTTCCCCTTCGCCCGTTCGGTGATCGCCGAGGCGACCCGCGATGGCGGGTTCCCGCCGATGCTGGTGCAGCCGATCGACTTCGCCGATCTGTTCCGCCGCCAGGTGGAGGCCATGAAGGCGCGCCAGGCCGAAGGCGACGGCAAGGCGGCGCCGACAGCTTCGAACTGATACCCGTACGGGAGCCTTACGGTTCCATCGTCATTGCGAGGAGCGATAGCGACGCGGCAATCCAGGGAAGCAAGCACCGTCCCGGTCGCCCCTGGATCGCCGCGCCTTTGGCTCGCGATGACGGTTTTGCGGGAGGCCGTATGTAACGGCGACCGCCGCCGGCTCAGGCCGTCCAGATCGGCTCCTTGATCTTCTCCAGGAACAGTTCGTGCGCCTTCGCCTCCTCCGGCGTCGGCGCATGCGGCCGGGCGGGGCGGGGGGCGCGCGTCGCGGCGGCGCCGGCCGTGCCGCCGGCCCGGTCCGCCGCCAGTGTCAGGTCCGGCTGGCGGCCGCCGATCAGCTCCAGATAGACCTCGGCCAGCAGCGACGAATCGAGCAGGGCGCCATGCAGCGTGCGCCCGGCATTGTCGATGTCGTAGCGCCGGCACAGCGCGTCCAGGCTGGCCTGGGCGCCGGGATACCGGCGCCGGGCCATCGCCAGCGTGTCGACCGCCCGGCTCGAGGGCAGCGGCGGGTGGCCGAGCCGGGTCAGTTCCGAATTCAGGAACCGCATGTCGAATTCGGCGTTGTGGATCACCAGCGGCGCGTCGCCGATGAATTCGAGGAAGGCATCGGCGATGTCGGCGAATAGCGGCTTGTCGGCCAGGAAGTCGTCCTTGAGGCCGTGCACCGCCTCAGCCTCCGCCGGCATCGACCGTTCCGGATTGAGGTAGTGGTGGAAGGTCCCGCCCGGCCGGTTGCTGGCGACGTGATTGATCAACTCGATGCAGCCGACCTCGACGATTCGGTGGCCGCTGGCCGGATCGAGCCCGGTGGTTTCGGTGTCGAGGACGATCTCACGCATGCCGTCGCCATCCCGTGCGTTGCCAATGGAGCGGGTGAGGCGGCCAGCGCCGGCCCGGCGCCGCCTTCGCCAATCTGACCGCCCGCGCCAGCGCCCGCAAGGTCCGGCCGCGGCCGGCGCCGCTCGGGATCACCACATCCGCCCGCCGCCGCTTTTCCGCATCGGGCAGTTGCCGGGCCAGGATGGCGGCGAATTTCGCCGGGGTCATGCCGGGCCGCCGCAGCACCCGCTGGCGCTGGATCAGGAGCGGGGCGGAAACGACCATGACCCGGTCGCAGCGCCGCTCGGCACCGGTCTCGTACAGCAGCGGTATGTCCAGGACGGCGACCGGACAGCGCCGCGCCGCGCATCGCTTGAGGAAACGCAAGGCGCCGGCGGTCACCAAGGGGTGCAGCAACGCCTCGAGCCGGGCGAGCGCCACCGGATCGGCGAAGACGAGGGCACCGAGCGCCGCCCGGTCGACCGCGCCGCGCCGCACCGTGCCGGGGAAGGCCGCCGCCACCGACGCCACCGCGCCGCCGCCCGCCTCCAGCAACCGATGGACCGCCGCATCGGCATCGTGCACCGGTACGCCCAGTCGGCGCAGCAGGGCGGCGGCCGTGGTCTTGCCCATGCCGATCGAGCCGGTCAGGCCGAGGATGACCATCGCTCGCCTTCAGCCGGCCAGCACCGCCCGGCGCAGGGCGGCGTCGACCGTCGGCTCGACGCCGAACCAGGCGGCGAAGCCGGGCCGGGCCTGGTGCAGCAGCATGCCGAGACCGTCGACGATGCGATTGCCGCGCGCCGCGGCGGCGGCGAGCAGCGGCGTGCGCAAGGGGTCGTAGACGAGGTCGGTCACCGTCGCCTCGGCGGGCAGGGCGGCAAGGTCGAATTCCAGCGCCGGCTGGCCCGTCATGCCGAGGCTGCTTGCATTGACCAGCAGCCCGGCCCCGGCGGCGGCCTCGTGCCGCTCGGCCCAGGGCACCGCGGCGATCCGGTCGGGGCCGAACTCCGCCGCCAGCGCCGTGGCCTTCTCCGCCGTCCGGTTGGCGATGCGGATCGCCGGCACGCCGGCATCGAGCAGGGCCACGAGCACCGCCCGGGCCGCGCCGCCGGCGCCGATCACCAGCGCCGTCGAGACGCCGTCACGCCAGCCGGCCGCCCCATCGTCGAGGTTAGCGACGAAGCCGAAAGCGTCAGTATTGCTGCCGGCGAGCGAACCGTCGGCGGCGACGGTCACCGTGTTCACCGCGCCGATTCGTTCCGCGACCGGATCGAGTTGGTCGACGAGCGCCGCCACCGCCACCTTGTGCGGCACGGTCACGTTGCAGCCGCGAAAGCCGAGCGCGGGCAGGCCGCGCAGGGCCGCCTCCAGCCGATCCGGCGGGACCGCCAGCGGCAGGTAGGCGCCATCGATGCGGTATCGGTCCAGCCAATGGCCGTGCAACAGCGGCGAGCGCGAATGGCCGATCGGCCAGCCGATCACCCCGGCAAGCCGGGCCCGGCCGCTCAGCCCGCTCAATTCGGCAACACCCGCTGCGCGCGCAGCCAGTCGAGCAGCGGCAGCAGCGGCAGCCCGAGCACGGTGAAGAAATCGCCGCGCACCTGCGAGAAAAGCTGGGCGCCGAGGCCCTCGAGCTGGTAGCCGCCGACCGACCCCAGCACCGCGTCGCCGGCCGTCTCGAGGTACGAATCGAGGAAGCCGTCGCCGAACCGCCGCATGGTGAGATGGGCGCGGTCGGTACTGTGCCACAGCCGGGTTCCGTCGCGCACGCCGACCGCGGCCGAGATCAGCGTATGCTCGCGGCCGCGCAGGCTGACGAGCTGGGCCCGGGCATGGTCGCGGTCGGGCGGCTTGTCGAACCAGACGCCGTTGCAGTCGAGCATCTGATCGGCGCCGATCACGATGGCATCGCGATGCCGCCGGCTGACCTGAGTCGCCTTCAGCTCGGCAAGGGTTTCGGCCACGTCGGCGGCCTGGGCGCCGCCGGCCCGCAGGGAATCCTTGACCGCCGCCTCGTCGACCGCCGCCGGATCGGAAATCACCGGCACGCCGGCCCGGCGCAGCATGTCGAGCCGCGCGGCGCTGGCGGAGGCGAGCACGATCGCGGCCACCGGTTCACTCCGCCTGCTCGCGCCGCGACATCAACAGCAGGATCTCCGCCGCCGTCTCCTCGATCGCCCGCCGCGTCACGTCGATCACCGGCCAGCCGCGGCGGCTGAAGAACCGCCGCGCCTCGGCGACCTCGGCCTTGACGATCTCCGGGTCGATATAGGTCGAGCCCTGCGGCTGGTTCAACGCCAGCAGGCGCTGCCGGCGGATCTGCACCAGCCGGTCGGCATCCTTGGTGAGGGCGACGATCAGCGGGCTCTTCACCTCGTCGAGCTCGGCCGGCAGCGGGCAGTTCGGTACATAGGGCACGTTGGCCGCCTTCAGCCCGCGATTGGCGAGGTAGAGGCAGGTCGGCGTCTTCGAGCAGCGCGACACGGCGACCAGGATCACGTCGGCCAGGTGCAGATCCCAGGTCGACTGGCCGTCATCGTGGGACAGGGCGAACTCCATCGCCTCCATGCGGCTGAAATACTCGGCGTTCAGCGCATGCTGGTGGCCCGGCCGGCGCTGGCTCTCCTTGCCGAGATAATGGGCGAAGCCGGCGAGCACCGGGTCGAGCACCGAGACCGAGAACACCCCCATCGCCGCGCAGGCCTCCTGCAGCCGGCGCCGCAGATGGTCGTCGACCAGGGTGAAGACGACGATGCCGGGATGGCGCGCGATCTCCTCCAGCGCGTCGTCGAGCTGGCGGTCGCTGCGCACCATGTTCCAGAAATGCTCGACCGGCTCGACATCCTCGAACTGCGCCACGCAGGCGCGCGAGACGCTGTGTATCGTCTCGCCGGTCGCGTCGGATACCAGATGCAGGTGAAACACCTTCGAACCAGTCATATCGAAGTCATAGCAGGGGTCCGCCACCGCTGCACGGGAAAGCCTGTGCACGGTTCCGGCCCTTGCCGGGAGCGAATCCGCCAACCGCGCCGGCCCTGTGCACGGAAAGATTCTTCTCCCCAGGTCCCGACCCTGCGGATAAGCCTGTCCTCATCCGCCGGCAGAAGCCCATCGCGACCGGTTTCCCCGCGACCGTCCCGCGACTCGTCGACAGCCGGAATCCCGGCGGTCCTGCCGCTGCGGTGCTTATCCCCACCCTGCGGAGCGATCCCGTCCCGGCCGCCTGAGCGCTGGGGATAGCCGGTGGACGGCAAACAACCCCCGATTCTCCAGGCGCCCTCTACCCCTACAGCCTCAAGAATCAAGATTCTTATTTGCAGAAGGGATGTGCCATAACCCGGGCCGAATGACGCGCCGTCGCCGATCGGAACCGACCCGTGCCCGACCCCGTGACCAGTTCTGGCAAGCCCCTGCTTCGCGCCCTCGCCGGCGAGACCCTGCCGCGGCCGCCCTTCTGGCTGATGCGTCAGGCCGGCCGCTACCTGCCGGAATACCGCGCCTTGCGGGCCAAGGCCGGCAGTTTCCTCGAGCTCTGCTATACGCCGGCGCTGGCGGCCGAGGTCACGCTGCAGCCGATCCGCCGCTTCGGCATGGACGGCGCCATCCTGTTCTCGGACATCCTGGTGGTGCCGCACGCCCTGGGCCAGGAACTGGACTATGTGGAGGGCGAGGGGCCCCGGCTCGACCCGGTGTGCGACCGCGGCGCCCTCGGCCGGCTGTCGGCGGCGGGCGTCGACACCATCCTGGCGCCGGTCTACGAGACCGTCGCGCGGGTCCGCTCGGCCCTGCCGCCCGAGACCGCCCTGATCGGCTTCGCCGGGGCGCCGTGGACCGTCGCCACCTATATGGTAGAAGGCGGCGGCAGCAAGGATTTCGCCGCCGCGAAGCGGTTCGCCTATGGCGATCCGGACGGCTTCCAAGGGCTGGTCGACCTGCTGGTCGAGACCACCGTCCTCTATCTGCGCCGGCAGATCGATGCCGGGGCCGAGGCGGTCAAGCTGTTCGACAGCTGGGCCGGCGTACTGCCGGAGGCCGAATTCCGCCGCTGGGTGATCGCCCCGACGGCGCGGATCGTCGCCGCGCTGAAGCGCTCGCACCCAGCGGTGCCGGTCATCGGTTTCCCGCGCGGCGCCGGCCATCTCTACGAACCCTACCTGGCCGACACGGGTGTCGACGCGCTCGGCGTCGATACCGCCCTGCCGCTGTCGGTGGCGAAGTCGCTCCAGCGCCGCCGGCCGGTCGAGGGCAATCTCGACCCGGTGGCGCTGCTCGTCGGCGGCGAGGCCCTGCAACGGTCGGCGCTTGAAATCCTCGAGGCCCTTGCCGACGGGCCCTTCGTGTTCAATCTCGGTCATGGGGTGCTGCAGGGAACGCCGCCGGAGCATGTCGCCGAGCTGGCGGCGCTGATCCGCGGCTGGCCCGGGCACACGGGCTGAACCGGCACCGGATCGGAGCGGAATATGGGTGAGGCGCAATCGGCGGGCGAAAGCCGGATCGCGGTAGTGCTGTTAAATCTGGGCGGGCCGGACAGGCCGAAATCCGTGCGGCCATTCCTGTTCAATTTGTTCAACGACAAATCGATCATCCGCGTCCCGCAACCATTTCGCTATCTGTTGGCGCGGATCATCTCGAGGCGCCGCGCGGTCGAAGCCGAAAAGATCTATGCGGAGTTGGGTGGCGGCTCGCCGATCCTGCCCAACACCGAGGCGCAGGCCGCAGCGTTGACCGAGAAGCTTGGCGATTTGGGCAAGGTC
>JABDIP010000479.1 GCA_013003675.1 Inquilinus sp. | reverse complement strand
GTGTCGAGGCCGGATGTCGGCTCGTCGAGCAGCAGGATATCAGGGCTGTGAACAAGGGCGCGGATCAGGCCCAGGCTGATTCCGGTCATGGTATTGCCGAGGACCATGCCGAGCAGCGGCAGGGCATAGCGCGGATGATACCAGGGGTCGGGCGATACCTGGGTCGCCAGCGCGAACATCGTCACCAGACTCGCCGAGATCAGCATGCAGCCGGTGCCGAGGCCATAGGACCAGAGCCCGGCCAGCGGCCGTTCCTGGCGGGCGGCGATCTCGCGGCCGGCGAACAGGATCATCGCCAGCGCCGCCAGTGCGGTCCAAAGCGGCGATACGATGGAAAACAGCGTCGTTAGCACAAGCCCGACCAGCATGAGTTGCACGACCATGCGGGCGGTCGCGATCAGCAACCGCCGTTCCAGGTTCAGCCGCAAGAGCAGCGACAGCACGCCGTTCAACACGACGAGCAGTGCCGCCAGGCCTAGATCCGCGAAATCGAGCGGGATGTAGCCGATATTTCCGTCTAGCGGCATTGGCCGTTCTCGATCGTCAGCCGCCGCGTCGCGACCCGCTCGGCCTGGGCGCCGTCGTGGGTGACCCAGACGATTCCGGCGCCGCGCTCGCGACGGAACTGGGCGATGACGGATTCCACCGCGGCCGTGGTGTCGGTGTCGAGGCCGGATGTCGGCTCGTCGAGCAGCAGGATATCAGGGCTGTGAACAAGGGCGCGGATCAGGCCCAGGCGCTGGCGCTCTCCGGTCGACAGCCGCTGCACCGTCCAGGTGTCGCAGTCGGCCGGAAGGCCCAGCGCCACGACCGATGGGCAGGCGGCGCTCCAATCCGGGAAATGCTCGCCGACGGTGTCGGCCCACCAGCCGGGTTCGGTCGGCACATAGGCGACCCGTCGGCGCCATTGCGGCGCCGGCATCGCCTCGCGGGCTTCGGCGCCGAGAACGGCGCTGCCGCCGTTCGGGTCGAGATCGGCGATGGCGCGCAGCAGCAGCGTCTTGCCGGCGCCGGACGGCCCGCGCACCGCCAGGCATTCGCCGCGATCGAGCGCGAAGGAAACCGGACCCAGCCCCGGCCGGGTCAGATCTCGGATGATCAGGAAGGCGGTCGGTTCCGGCCCGTCGTCGGCGTCGGACACAGCGCCCGGCGCGGCGGTCACGCGTGGCCGGCTTCGCCGGAGAGCATCGCCGGGCTGACGCCCAGCTTGGCAATCGCCCGTTCCCATTTCGTCGACAGATCGGGGTCGAACAGGATGGCGCTGTCGGCCGGGGCGTTCAGCCAGCCATTCGCCTGGATCTCGCTGTCGAGTTGTCCCGCCCCCCAGCCGGCATAGCCGAGCGCCAGGAAATGCTCGCTCGGTCCTTCGCCGGCGGCGATCGCCCGCAGGATGTCGATGGTCGCGGTCAGGGCGACCTTCTCGTCGACCACCATCGTCCCTTCGCGGCGGAAATCCGCCGAATGCAGGACAAAGCCGCGCCCCGACTCGACCGGCCCGCCGAAATGCACCACCTGATCGTCGGGGGCCTCGTCGCCGGCATCGATCTCAAGCTGCTCCAGCAACTCCGTGAACGAGATCTGCGGCATCGGCTTGTTGACCACCAGGCCCATCGCGCCCTGTTCGCTGTGCGCGCAGACATAGATTACCGTCCGCGCGAAACGCGGATCGGCCATGGCCGGCATGGCGATCAGCAACTGTCCGGTCAGATAGTCCGGCTCGGCGATTGCGTCGGATTCGTCGGTCATCGTGGCGTGGCGCCCCGTCCCTGGCTATGGCGGCCCTTGCTGTCTTCCTCGTTTAGCACGCAGTCCTGACGGAAATGTGACGCGGGCCGGAAGTCTCCCTACATATATAGGATCTAGGATATGCGAAAACGACCGGGCCGATGAGCCGGTGCCAGCAGCCAAGGAACCCGTCGCATGAACCTTTTGCGCCCCCGCCCGGGCGGCCGGATCGTCGCCCTGTTGGCGGCGGTGGTGGCGTTCGCGCCGGCCTCGGTGGCGGAGGCGGCGACCGGGCGCTGGTCGTCCATCGAGCTGGAGGCCGGCATCTTCGTCGATGCCAGGCTGGTCGCGGCGACCCAGGCGACCGGTGATCTGGAGACCGTCCTGGCCGGCGTGCAGGTACGGTTGCCCGAGGGTTGGAAGACCTATTGGCGGTCGCCGGGCGAGGCCGGCCTGCCGCCGGCGGTCGATTGGGCCGCGTCGGGCAACGTCGGCTCGGTGCGCTTCGACTGGCCGGCGCCGCATCGCTTCACCTTGTTCGGCATCGACACTTTCGGCTATGCCGACGAAATCCTTTTCCCGCTGGCGGTGGCGCCGGAGCGGCCGGGTGAGGCGGTCTCCCTCGCCGGACGCCTCGACCTGCTGGTATGCAGCGACATCTGCGTGCCGGCCAGCTTCGACCTTGCCCTCGACCTGCCGAATGGTCCGGCCGGCATGGATGCCCGCGCGGCGAACCTGATCAACCGCTTCGCCGCCCAGGTGCCCGACGACGGGATGGCGGCGGGACTGTCGATCGATAGCGTGGGCGCGACCGGCGGCGCCGAGGCGCTGACCGTCCAAATCGCCGCGCGCGAGCCGTTTGCCGCGCCGGACCTCTTTGTCGAGGCCGCGGCCGGCTTTTCCTTCGCCGCGCCGGAATTCGACCTCGCCGATGGCGGCCGGTCGCTGATCGCGCGGGTCGCCTTGCTGCAGGCACCGGCCGATGGCGCGCCCTTGCCCGGCCTGCCGGTGACGGTAACCGTCGTCGACGGCGCCCGCGCCCTCGAATGGCACGGTGTCGTCACGGATCCCGGATCGGTCGGGGCGGCCGCCGGCGGTTCGCTGGGCCTGGCGGCGATCCTCGGTCTTGCCCTGCTTGGCGGGCTGATCCTCAACCTGATGCCCTGCGTGCTGCCGGTGCTGTCGCTGAAGCTGCTCTCCGTCCTGGGCCATGGCGGCGGCGCCCAGCACGAGGTGCGGCGCGGCTTCCTCGCCTCGGCGGCCGGCATCCTTGCCTCCTTCCTGGTCCTGGCCGGCGCCGCCATCGCGGTGAAGGCGGCCGGCGGCGCGGTCGGCTGGGGAATCCAGTTCCAGCAACCCCTGTTCCTGATCGGGATGGTGGTGATCCTGACCCTGTTCGCCGCCAATTTGCTCGGCTGGTTCGAGATCGTGCTGCCTTCGGCGGTCGGCGACGCGGCGCTGAAGACCTCCGGCGGGCACGGTCTCGGCGGGCACTTCGCCACCGGCGCCTTCGCCGCGTTGTTGGCGACACCGTGCTCGGCGCCGTTCCTCGGCACCGCGGTCGGCTTTGCCCTGTCGCGCGGCACGGTCGAGATCCTGGCGGTCTTCGCCGCGCTTGGGCTCGGTCTGGCGTTGCCCTATCTGGCGGTCGCGGCGATGCCGGGTCTGGCGACCAGCCTGCCCCGGCCGGGGGCGTGGATGGTGACCTTGAAGCGGCTGCTCAGCCTGGCGCTGGCGGCGACCGCGGTCTGGCTGCTGTGGGTGCTGACGGCGCAGACCGGCGCCGCGGGCGCCGTCGCGGTCGGAGGGCTGATGGTCGCCATGGCGGCGGCGCTATGGGGCCGTCGGCGGCTGTCCGCCGGCTGGCGGCCGGTCGCCGCGGGTGTGGCCATCGTGCTGGCCATCGGCGCCTTCGCGGCACCGCTGCCCTGGGCCGACGAGCGGCGGGCCGGCGAGACGGCGACCGCCGAACTGGCCGACTGGGCGCCCTTCGACCGTGCCGCGATCGACCGGCTGGTCGCCGACGGGTATGTGGTCTTCGTCGACGTCACCGCCGATTGGTGCATCACCTGCCAGGCCAACAAGCAACTGGTGCTGAACCGGGGCGCCGTCGCCGAGCGCCTGGCGGGCGACGATCTGGTGGCGATGCGGGCCGACTGGACCCTGCCGGACGACGCCATTGCCACCTATCTGGCCGACCATGGCCGGTACGGCATCCCGTTCTACGCGGTCTACGGCCCGGCCGCGCCCGACGGCGTGATGCTGCCGGAACTGCTGACCGCCGAGACCGTGCTGGCGGCGGTGGGGCGGGCCGGCGGCGATCGCCGG
>JABDIP010000469.1 GCA_013003675.1 Inquilinus sp. | reverse complement strand
CCACCGCCCCGCCCCGCCCCACCTTCCGGCCTCGAATCATTCATCAAGGGCCTGCTGGGCCGGCCGTAGTTCGATCCGGGGCCACAGGACGGGCCAAATCGACGAGTTCGCCCCGCTCGAGCGCGCGTCGGCCGATGACCGGCACGTACTTCGAGTAGGCCGCTTCGGTCAGCGCGGCGATCGCCGCTGCGTCCTCGGGCCGGGCCCGGCGGATCGTCAGGGCCAGCGTCACCGTCACCCCTCGGCGGTGTCGATCTTGATCTCCGAATGCAGGGTGCGGTGGACCGGGCATTTCTCGGAGATCTCCAGCAGCTTGGCGCGCTGCTCGGCATCGAGGTCGCCGTGGAATCGCAATTCGCGGGTGATGTGGTCGATGCGGCCCTCCCTGGTTTCGCAGTCGGCGCAATCCTCGGCGTGCATCTTCTCGTGGCGCAGCACCACCTCGGTCTTCTCCAGCGGCCACTTCTTGCGGTCGGCATAGAGCCGCACCGTCATCGCGGTGCAGGCGCCGAGCCCGGCAAGCAGCAGGTCGTATGGCGACGGGCCGGTGTCCTTGCCGCCATAGCTCTCCGGCTCATCGGCAACCAGCCGGTGCGGGCCGATGGCGACGGCCTGCTGGAACTTGCCCCAGCCGGTCTCCCGCACCACGACCGCACCCGCGACCGGTTCCACCGCCACCGCCGGTGCCTCGCCGGCATCGACATAGCGCGCCGACCAGGCGGCCAGCACCGCCGCGACGTACTCGGCATCGGCGCGGCGCGACAAGAGATGGTCGGCGCTGTCGAGAGAGACGAAGCTCTTCGGGTGCTTGGCGGCGCCGAAGACCAGGCCGGCATTGTCGATGCCGACCGTCTGGTCGATCGGCGAATGAAATACCAGTAGCGCTTTCTTCAGCCCGCCGATGCGCTCCTCCTGGCTCTGGGCGCGGATGTCGTCGACGAACTGCTTCTGGATGCGGAAGGGTCGGCCGACCAACAGGACCTCCGCCTCGCCATCGGCCTCGATCTTTTCCAGATCGTCCCGGAACAGATGCGCGACATGGCCGGGGTCGAACGGCGCGCCGATGGTGGCGACCGCCTTGGCCTCCGGCACCCGGCCAGCGGCGGCGAGCACCGCCGCCCCGCCAAGGCTGTGGCCGATCAGGATCTGTGGCGCTTCGCGCGTCTGCCGCAGATGGTCGACCGCGGCCAACAGGTCGCCGATATTGGAACTGAAATTCGTGTGGGCGAACTCGCCCTCGCTGGAGCCGAGCCCGGTGAAGTCGAAACGCAGCACGGCGATGCCGTGCTCGGCGAGGGATTGCGCGATCCGACTGGCGGCGAAGATGTCCTTGCTGCAGGTGAAGCAATGCGCGAACAGCGCGTAGGCCTTCGGCGGGCCGTCCGGGCTGTCGAGCCGGGCCGCCAGCTTGGCGCCGGCGCCACCGGCGAATTCCAGTTTCTCGCTGCGCATCGTGCGTGCCCCTCTTCCGGTCGATGTCCCGACCCTTTCACCACATGCGGCGACCGCCACCAAGCGCGAAGCACGGCGATGGCGCCGATGTGATCGCGCGGTGAAATCCCGTCAGTCGGCCGAGAAGCGCCAGACGCCCTTTTCCAGCGATCGGCCGATATCGCCGGTTGCCACGAGGCGGTTGAGATGCGCCACCGTCTCGCCGACGGCGAACATGGTCTGGTGGCGGTCGAGCGCGCGCGGGAACAGCGCCGTCGTCACCTGCCGTACCGTGGCCGGCCGGCGGCAGGCGGCGAGGGTCTCGTCGAGCCGGTCGTCGTGATGGGCGACCAGCTCGGCGACCCGCTCGGCCAGCCCACGGAACGGCCGGCCGTGCGACGGCAGCACCAGCACATCGTCCGGCAACGGCGCGAACATCGGCAGGCTGGTGAGGAATTCGCCGAGCGGGTCGGCCTCCGGCGAAGACGGCCAGACGCTGACATTCGGGCTGATTCGCGGCAGCACCTGGTCGCCGGCGATCAGCATGCCAAGCTCCCGGCAGTAGAGGCTGACATGCTCCGGCGAATGGCCCTGGCCGATCATCACCTGCCAGGAGCGCCCGCCGATCGTCAGGACATCGCCCTCGTGCAGCCGGTGGAACGAGGGCGGCACCGGCGTCACTGCCTGGCGGTAGGCGCTGCGCCGCTGCTTGAGTTCTTCTACGACTGCCTGTTCAAGCCCGGCGCGGCTGTAGAAGCGGTCATAGACCTCGAGCAGGCCGTCGCTATCGTCGAGCCACAGCATGCGGGCGGCCAGCCATTCGGCCTGGGTCGTCAGAAACTCCGCCGAGCAGCGCTCGAGCAGCCACCCGGCGAGGCCGATATGGTCGGGGTGCATATGGGTGGCGAGGATGCGGGTGACCGGGCGCCCCGCCAGCGGCCCGGCGAACAACTCCTGCCATATGCCGCGGATCGCCTCGGTATCGTAACCGGCGTCGACCAGGCACCAGCCATCGTCGTCCTCCAGCGCCCACAGATTGACGTGGTCGAGGACGAAGGGCAGCGGCATGCGCAGCCACAGGAGCCCGGGGACGATCTCGGCGACGGTGCCGTCGGCGGGTGTCGCCTCGAAGGCATATTCGAGCTGGGAGCGAGCCATGGCAAGGGAGGTGCCCGAGCGGCGGCGCCCGGTCAAGGACGAAGGCCGTCGACGCGAGTGGCATGTGGGTGTCCCCGAACTCTCGCGCCGCGCACCGGCATCGCCTATCATCAGGCGATGCAGAACCCTTCCCGAACGCCTCAAGCGATGGCGCGGCGATGATCAAGAGCGGCGAACCCCACCCCTGGCTCGTGCCGCTGTACCGCCGGGTCGCGGTAACGGCGGTCTGCGCCGGCTGGCTGGCTTTCGAGACGATCCAGCAAGAGGCGCTGTGGCTGTTGCTGGCCTCGCTGAGCACCGGCTATGCGCTGTGGAACTTCTTCCTCAGCGACACCTACCGGAAGCCGGCGAAGGACGACTGAAGCGCGGCCCGCGCGTCCTTGTGATCGAAGGCGCAATTCTATGCCTCTACCTCTTCCCGCCGCGGCGGATCGGCGCCGGCGCGGGTGCAGGTGATGGCGGCGGCGCGAGTGGCGAAGGACAGGGCCTCGGTCAGGTCTGCCTGGGAGAGGCCGGCGAGGCCGGCACTTGAAAGATTGCCCTGTTCGGCGAGTCGGGCGAGCAGCGCGCCCTGGAAGCTGTCGCCGGCGCCGACCGTGTCGATCACCGACACCGAGCGGCCGGCGGTTTCCGCGCGGCCCGAGCCGGCGAACCCGACGGCGCCGTGCTCGCCGCGGGTGACAACGACCACCGCCGGCCCCGACTGGTGCCAGCGCTCCGCCACCGTTTCGGCCGGTTCGCCGGGAAAGAGCCAGTCGAGATCGGCGGCGCTGACCTTGACGAGTGAGGCGTGCACGACCAGCTGTTCCAGCCGCGTGCGATAGGTCTCGCGCGGACCGACAAGGGTCGGCCGGACATTCGGATCGAGGGAGATCACCCGCCGCCCTCGCTCCCGTTCCATCAAGCCGGCCAGGGTCGTCGCCGCCGGTTCGACGGCGAGCGAGAACGAGCCGAAATGCAGGCAGTCTATCGCCGCGGGAAGCGGGTCGGGCAGGTCGGCCGGGACCAGGCTGCGGTCGGCGGCACCCTCGTTGAAGAAGGCGTAGCGCGGCTCCTGCCCCGGTGCCAGGCTGACGAAGGCGAGCGTGCTGGGCTCGTCGCCCCGAATCACCAGCCCGGTGTCGACCTCGTTCGCCGCCAGAGTCGCGACCAGCAGATCGCCGAAAAGATCTCGCGAGACGCGGCTGAGGAACCCCGCCGGCTGGCCGAGGCGGGACACGGCGATGGCGACGTTGAACGGCGAGCCGCCGGGCAGCGGCCGATAGCCCGCCTCGCCCCCCGGGCCCGTCATCGGCACGAAGTCGATCAGTGCCTCGCCGCAGCTGACGATCATCGG
>JABDIP010000462.1 GCA_013003675.1 Inquilinus sp. | reverse complement strand
GCGCCATGTCGAGGTGGAGCTTGTAGAAGACGATCGACAGCGCCAGGTCGCGCAGCAGGTCCGGCACTGCCGGCAGCGGCAGGTCGTAGCGCGCCGCCACGTAACCGTCGATCAGCGCGTCGGCGTCGGCCAGGGCCCGATCGATCACCGCCGCGTCGATCGCGCCGGCCGGCGGCTCGGCCCGGTCGGTCAGCTCGACCAGCCGCACCGTGCCATAGCGTTCGACCAGTTGGGCTTGAGTGGCGTAGGACATGGTCTAGGCGATGCTCCACTCCGGAGTCGGGTGGGCGGCCGACCGACCGTCGACCGCCCTTCGCTCGCGCCGGCGCCCCGTGGCGCCCCTGACAGCCGGCTCCAGCCGGCCCCGCAAATCCGCTACTTCGCCTTACCGGCCGAAGCCTTGCGCGAAGTCGGGTTGCCCGCCGGCTTGTCTGCCGCCGCGGCCTCGGTCGCGGCCGCCTGCAAGGTGGCGGTATGCTCGATCAGGACGGTGATCTCCGACTTCGCCGCGGCAAGCTCGGTCCGAAGCGCCTCGATGCGCTCCGCCTGTTCCTTGCTCTCGCCCGCCGCCACATCGAGCAACTTGCGCAGATATCCGGCTTCGTCTTCGGCGGCGGCCGTCTTGGCGGCCTCGTCGGCGTCCAGCTCGTGGACGACCAGCATCGGGTCGGCCTTGAGGATCTCCACCTGTTCCCGGCTGAAGCGGTCCGCCGCGTGATCGACCGGCTGGTCTGGATGGGCAACGCCGCAGCGGCGGAAGCCGGCGCGCTTGGCGGTGATGCGAAGGATCTTCGTCATGGGTCGGTCTCCTGAGCCTGTCGATGGGCCGGTCAGGCCAGCCAGGGCACGACCATCGGCGTCGCCGTGCCCTTGTAGACGTTGGTCGCGCCGGCGGCGTCGCGCTCGGCGTTGAGGATCTCCAGCGCGTTGAACTCCAGCGAGGGCGGCACCACCAGATGGGTGGGCATCAGGCCGAGCGGCCGGCCATAGTCGCCCTTCATGCCGATCAGCGCCTCGCGGGCGATCTGGTAGTTCGCCTTGTTGAGGGTTTGCTTCGACCCCCAGCAGAGCTGCCACAGCGCGAAGCCGGCATTGACCCGGGCGTCGACGCCATAGACGAACTCGTCGCGGTCGAAGACGTTGTCGTCTTCCGGTCGATCCTTGCGCTTCAGATCGTAGGGCCGCCGCGTCTGCCAGATGATCGGCTTCAGCGGGCGGTTCAGGCACATCAGGAACCACGGCGTGCCGGCGCCGCCATCGGTGTTGGCGATCGAGATCTCGGCGCCGTTCTCGTCGAGCGCCGGGTGGTCCGTGTCGAAGAAGAACTGACCGTCATAGGCCAGGCCCCGCGACCCGTCGAAACCGGCCTTGAGCAACGGCCAGACCAGCTGGTCGGGATGGGCGGCCGTGGCCATGCCCATCTCCTCGAACATCGGCGCGAAGACACCGTACTGGTCGTCCTGGATCGAGTCCTTGTCGACCGCGATCGTGTTCTCGAACTTGCGGTTCCGGATCGCGTAGTCGTGCAGCCGGACGTTCTCGACGACGCGATCGCCGAGCCACTCCTTGAAGTTCGGGAACTTGCCCAGCCAGCCGTACTTCTCCTCGCTCGTGCTCGACGGCACCGGCGTGGAGATCAAAGCGTATTGGCTGGTCGACTGGCCCAGGCCGCGGTTGAACGCGGTCTTGAAGCCGGTGAACACGATGCCGAGGTTCGACTTGTTGATGATCATGGTCGTGTCTCTCCGGTCAGTCGATCCGCACCCAGACGCCCTGGGCGTCGACGTCGACGACCCTGCCGGCGACGGAGCGGGTGTTGGCGCCGTTCGTCTTGGCGACCGTCTGGTCGTCGACGATGAAGCAATCGGCGCCGACGTCGGCCAGCACCACCTGGTCGGCCGCCGCCGAGTTGGCGAAGCGGAAGGTGCCGCGCCTCACCTGGACGTCGAGGTCGCCGGCCGCGCCGCCGGTGTTGTCGACCTGCCCCTCGGCCCGGCCGCCGGTGACCAGGTTCAGCGCGGTCGAGCCGGCGGCGGCGTTGCCGGCATCCAGGACGACCAGGGCGCCGGCGTAGATCTTCGCGCCGGCGTCGACCGGATAGCTGTAGAGCTGATCCTTGCGGACGGGCGTGTTGCGGTCGGTGCTCAACGGCGCCATTACGCGGCCTCCTCTTCGTCGCCGTCGCGCGTCTTCTTGAACGCGTCCGGCTCGATGCCCATGGCCTTGCAGACCGCCATCTCGTCGGCGCTCAGCCCGTCGGCGCCCTTCGGCGCCTTGCCGCCCTCGATCGTGGCGCCGGGCGCGACGATCACCGGCTGCGAGCCGAGGAAGGCGTCGAAGCCGTCGGTGTCGCGCTTGGCATAGTCGATCGCCCAATCGCGCTGAGCGGGGGTCAGCTTGCCGGCCTTCACCGCCGCCTCGGCCTTCGCCGTCGCCTTCTCGGTCGCGGTGTCCTGCTCCAGCTTTTCCAGCCGGGCGGCGAGGGTGTCGCGGTCGCCGGCCTTGGCGGCGGCGGCGGTCGCCTTGGCGGCGGCCGTCTCGACGTCCTCGGCGCTGGCGTCGTCGGCCAGGCCGAGCGCCTTGGCGACGCCGGCCAGCGGCTTGTCGTCGCCGTCGCCCTTGGCCTTTTCCGCTGCGTCCTTCACCGCGGCGCAGACGGCCTTGCGGTCGGTCTCCTCGGCCAGGCCGAGGATCTTCCGCAGCTCCTTCAACAGCTCGTCCATCGTCTCCTCGTGGGCTTGCGCCTGGCGGGACGCCAGGGCCTTCAAGAACAGCGCCGGGTCGTTGGTCAGCCCGGCGCGCAGGATTCGGGTCACTTCGCGGGTCTTCTTCCCGAACTCGAAGACGGGCGACAGGAAGCGGTACTCGCCGCCGTCGATCATCGCGGCGGCGCGTTCGGTCCAACGCACGCGGCCCCAGATGCCGTCCGGCCGCGCCTGCAACTCCTCGATCCACCCGGCGGCCGGCGCCGGCTGGCCGTTGGTCGGCGCGTTGTCGGTCTGGTGCTCATAGTCGATCGGCAGGTCGTGGATCAGCTCCCGGCTGGCCCGGACGACCGCCTCGGCGTCGCCCACGGTCCAGGCCTCGCGGCTGTCATGGGCCCGCGGC
>JABDIP010000412.1 GCA_013003675.1 Inquilinus sp. | reverse complement strand
GAATACGCCCGGCGCGATGATCTGATGCAGCACATGGAGCGCATCGAACGCAGCCTCGACCGGCTGCACAACCGCATGGACCGGGCGCTGGGCGAGCGGCCGATGGCAGGCGAGGGAGAGTAGGCATGGCGATCGAGGAGACCCCGGGCGGCACCGTCGCGCCGAAAGGCCCGTCGCGCTGGGCGCCGCGGCTGCATCTGCTGGGCGTCAGCGGCGGCGCCGCGGTGCTGGCCTGGCGAGTGATCGAGACCGGCTATTCGCACTGGACGCCGCTGGCGGCGCTCGGCGCGCTGGCGGCCTGGTCGCTGTCGGTGCACGCCGCCGGCCGCAGCTTCGACCTGAAGACCGTGCGCGACATTGTGCGCGCGGTGCGGAAGGGAACGTAGCGATGGCCGCGCTGTGGGGCATCGCCCGGGTGCTGCCCTGGCGGCTGATCGGCATCGCCGCCGCGGTGGGTTTCTCCGCCTGGCACTATCTGGCCTTGCGCGCCGACCGCGACGCGGCCGAGGACCTGGCGCGCGCCCAGGCGACCGAGATCGCCGCGCTGCGCCAGGCGATGGAGTTCCAGCAGCGCGCCGCCGACAGCGCCGCCCGCACCGCCGAGGCCGCCACCCGGGCCGCCGCCCGATTCGACACCATCAGGAGACAGCTCGATGCGCCATCCCTGGACGCGCCCATCCCTGCCGATCTTGACGCTGTGCTGCGCCGCCTGCGCGACGCCCGAACCGGAGGTGCGGTTCCTGACGCCGCAGATCCCGGCGGCGCTGCTCAGCGCCCCGACGGCGCCTGAGCCGCCCGCCGGCGGCACCCTGCGCGACCTCGGCCACTACGCGGTCGGCATAGAACAGGCGCTGGAGGCCTGCACGGTGCAGCTTGACGAGATCGGGGGGCTGATCGCCACACGAGAGTGATCCGTCGATTGGAGTTGGCCGATCCGGCCCAGTGCTAACCGAGGGCACCATCCGGGCGCGCCCAACCGCTCCTGATCGCGGGAAGAACCGGTTCAATCAGCAGGCGAGTGGGCGATCATCAATAGCCCGCAGTGGACCGGAGCAGCACAGCACCCGACGAAACGGCGAGAGGTGTCAGCCTTCCGCGCGCGCCGGAATCTCCGTGAGGCGAACGACGACACCGTCGTCCTCCCGTGAGGCGGCCACTTCCCTCAGCGCCTGTTCATAGCTGCGCAACGGGCGCTGGAGGTAACCGCTTACCGCCCGAGGGTCCTCAGTTATCCGCCTTCTATCCACAGGTCCTCCACAGAAATATTCACAACTATGTCGCTACCTGCGCGCGGGTTGTTCACTCGTAACGAGCAATCTAGGTAAGCGGAATGGACGTTGCAAGCCAGAAATGGCCTATGGACACGACGAATTGCCTCGCAGGACCGATGCCGGTCGACAAGCTGTCGAATTTGGAGCTGCCAGGGCTCAGTATGGCAGAGATCGGCTGCTATCGATGCCGGTGAACGCCCCGAAACGCCGGCGGAAAGCGCGCGTTGGTGCCGCAGAGAGGAATTGAACCTCCGACCCCACCCTTCATCCCGCCACGGCTTTCGCCGCCCTTGTCGGTTTGCGAGCTGGACCATCCCTTGACCCTAGCCTTCCGGCCTTAGGCCCCACCCGTCTGGCCTCTACACCTTCCCGTTGCCGGGCTTGGCTCGGGATTGCCATATCCTTGCGGATTTAGGTTTCCCCGAATTTGGGCGGTACGTTCCCACGGGTTTCCCCGCGGGTGGGCAAATCTACCAAGGGTGTGCTCTACCCCTGAGCTACTGCGGCCCCGAAACTTCCCGCTTCGAAAGCGGCCGGAAACTGACACAGGCCGCCGTCGACACGCAAGGATTTTCGGCCGGTCCGGGCAGCGTCGCCACACTTGCCGAAGCGGCGTGTTCTGAGGCATCAAATCGCCATGAAGTCGGACGACAAAGGCGACGTGAAGCCGACGAAACCGGCGGCGGCGCGGCATTCGGACCGTAAGGTCAGGGAGGCGGCGGCGCTACGGGCCAATCTACGGCGGCGCAAGGAGCAGCAGCGGGGCCGGCAGATGCCTCCCGAGAAAAGGCCAGACGGCGGAGACAATGATTGACCGCGTGCTTGTGGTGACCCGGTGGCTCGGCTAAAACCGCACACCGTCGAACGCCGGGCGCTAGGCCGCGGCGAGGAGATAGGGTAGCCCATGGCAATCATGTCCGACATCTGGATCCGCGAGACGGCGGCTAAGACGGGCATGATCGAACCGTTCGTCGAGCGCCAACGCCGTGAGGGCGTGATATCATACGGGCTGTCGTCCTACGGGTACGATGCCCGGGTGTCGGATGAATTCCTGATCTTCACGAATGTCGACAATGATGTCGTCGACCCGAAGGCCTTCTCGGAAACGAGCTTCGTGAAGCGCAAGACAAATGTGTGCGTCATCCCGCCCAACAGTTTCGTCCTGGCAAGCACGGTCGAGTATTTCCGCGTTCCGGACGACGTGTTGGTCATCTGTGTCGGCAAGTCGACCTATGCAAGGTGCGGCATTATCGTCAACGTCACGCCGCTTGAGCCCGGCTGGGAAGGGCATGTGACGCTCGAGTTCTCGAACACGACACCGCTGCCGGCCAAGATCTACGCCAATGAGGGGGCCTGCCAGTTCCTGTTCCTGGGGGGCAACCAGCCCTGCGAGACGTCCTACGCCGCGCGCGCCGGCAAATATATGGGACAAACCGGAGTGACCCTGCCGCGGCTGTAGGCGCTGCGGGGCGGCAATCTGAGGATCCATGGATAGAATCCGGATAGGCGGCGGCAGAGCCCTCAAGGGCGTCCTGCCGATCAGCGGGGCGAAGAACGCGGCCTTGCCACTGCAGGCTGCAAGCCTGCTCACCGACGAAACGCTGACCCTCTCCAACCTGCCGGATCTGGCGGACATCGGGACGATGGCGACGTTGCTCGGCCAGCATGGGGTCGAGATCGTCGTCACCGAGACCGTCGGGCCCGACGGCCATCCCCAACGCACGGCCGCGATGACCGCCGCTTCCATCGCGAGCACCATGGCGCCCTATGATTTGGTCCGCAAGATGCGGGCAAGCGTCCTGGTGCTGGGACCCTTGGTGGCGCGATGTGGCCAGGCACAGGTATCGCTCCCTGGTGGGTGCTCGATCGGGACACGGCCTGTCGATCTGCATCTGCAGGGGCTTGAGCAACTCGGCGCAGAGATCGAGCTGAAGGAAGGCTACATCCATGCGCGCGCTCCGAAAGGACTGACGGGCGCGCGGATCGTGTTTCCCAAGATATCGGTTGGGGCGACCGAGAATCTTCTCATGGCCGCCTGTCTCGCGAAGGGCGAAACGGTCCTGATCAATGCCGCGCGGGAGCCCGAGATCACCGATCTTGTCCGGTGTCTCATCGCGATGGGTGCCCAGATCAGCGGAATCGACAGCGACACCC
>JABDIP010000401.1 GCA_013003675.1 Inquilinus sp. | reverse complement strand
CCTGTACCTCGTGGCCCTGGGCGCGCAGGATCAGCGCCAGCGGCAGCATGCCGCTGCCGCCGATGCCGCAAAAGAAATACCGCCGTAGCTGGTTCATGTGCCGGTGCCTGTTGCGATAGAACGACCGTGACGGGAATGCCGGCGGAGAAGGAGGGTCGCGTGCCCGAACGCAGCATCAGGATCGGGGTCATGGCGCCGGGGTCGCGCATCACCGCCGCCATCGCCGACCGGGTCCGGGAACTCGCCAGCGACCGCTATGCCGGCCGTTCGGTCGAGATCTTCTTTCATCCGCAGTGCTTCCAATCGTCCGGGCATTTCGCCGGCGACGATTCGGTCCGGGCGCAGGCCTTTCTCGATATCGCCAATGACGAGGATTTCGCGGCATTGTGGTTTGCGCGTGGCGGATATGGCGCCTGCCGCATCGCCGAGGAGATGATCCCGCGTCTGTCGGACGCCGCCCGGAGCAAGGTATATCTCGGTTACAGCGATGCCGGCAGCCTGCTCGCCGCGCTGTACAAATCTGGGGTCGCCGGCCTGGCGCACGGCCCGATGCCCGTCGACATCACGCGCGAGAGCGGCGATGCGGCCGTCGAGCGGGCGCTTGCCTATCTGATCGATCGTGCGCCTCATGCGTTGGAGGCCAGCGTTTCGCCGGAGACCTGCACCGCCGCCTTCAATATGGCAGTGCTCAGCCAGATTCTCGGAACGCCGTTGCAACCGGATTTGGCCGGCCATGTGCTCATGCTTGAGGAGGTGTCGGAGCACCTGTACCGGATCGACCGCATGCTGTTCCACATCACTGGCAATCCCGGCATCGGGCGGGTCGCCGGCATCAGGCTCGGCCGCTGCAGCAACATCCCGGCCAACGAACCCGAATTCGGCCAGACCGAGGAGGAGATCGTTCGCCACTGGTGCGGCAAATCGGGGATCCCCTATCTCGGCCGCGCCGATATCGGCCACGACGTCGACAACAAGGTCGTGCCGTTCGGCCGGCTGCCGGCCACGACATGAGGGGCGGGTCCGATCGGCCGGCTTGGCGCCGTCGTGCCGGCGATGGAAGCGATGCTCGCCGCAGTTCTTCCCGCGTTTGCCTTGGCGTTGCCGCATCCGGTTGCCATATTCCCGGCGCCTGACATTTGGAGCTCCCGATGAACCTTTCCACGACCGCCGCCGACACGGCCCTCGCAACCGCCGACAAGTCCGATCTCGGCGATCTGCCGAGTTGGGATTTGAGCGATCTCTATGGTGGGCCCGACAGCGCGGGTCTGAAGTCGGACCTGACCCAGGCGCAGCATGCCGCCAAGGCTTTCGCCCAGCGCCTCAAGGGCCAGGTGGCGGAGCAGGACGGCGCGGAACTGGCGGCGGCGATCGCCGATTACGAGGCCATCGACGAGACCCTCGGCCGGATCATGAGTTTCGCCTACCTGGTCTATGCCGGCGATGTCGGCAACCCGGAAAACGGCCGTTTCCTGCAGTCGATGCAGGAGAAGGTCACGGCGATCTCCACCCACCTCCTGTTCTTCACCCTGGAAATCAACCGCATCGAAGAGGCGGCTCTGCGGGACAGGCTGGCGGTGCCGGCGCTGGCCCATTACGCGCCCTGGCTGCGCGACGTGCGCGCGTTCCGCGACCACCAGCTCTCCGACGAACTGGAGCGCCTGTTGCACGAGAAGCAGGTCGCGGGCCGGTCCGCCTGGGTCCGCCTGTTCGACGAGACGATGGCCGCCCTGCGCTTCCCGATCCGCGGCAAGGATATGAGTTCGGCGGAAGCGCTGCACTGCCTTTCGGAGGCGGACGGGGCGCTGCGCCGCGAGGCGGCGGAGACGGTCGGGCGCGTGCTGGTCGACAATGTCCGGCTCTTCGCCCACATCACCAATACCCTCGCCAAGGACAAGGAGATCGAGGACAAATGGCGCGAATTCCCGCGGCCCTGGTCGTCGCGCAACCTGTCCAACCACGTCGAGGATGCGGTGGTCGACGCGCTGGTCGGGGCGGTGACGGATGCCTATCCGCGGCTGTCGCACCGCTACTACGCGCTGAAGGCGAAGTGGTTCGGCGGCGAGCAGTTGGACTATTGGGACCGCAACGCGCCGCTGCCCGATGCCGACGACCGCACCATCCCGTGGGATGAGGCGCGCACGACGGTGCTCGACGCCTATGGCCGGTTCTCCGGCGAGTTGGCGGATGTCGGCCGGCGCTTCTTCGACAACGCCTGGATCGACGCCCCGGCGCGGCCCGGCAAGGCGCCCGGCGCCTTCGCCCATCCGACGGTGCCCAGCGCCCACCCCTATCTGCTGGTCAACTATCTCGGCAAGACCCGCGACGTGATGACCCTGGCGCATGAACTGGGGCACGGCGTGCATCAGGTGCTGGCCGGCGGCCAGGGCCATCTGATGGCCGACACGCCGCTGACCCTGGCGGAGACCGCCAGTGTATTCGGCGAGATGCTGACCTTCCGCTCGCTGCTCGATGCCGAGACCGACCCCAAGCGGCGCAAGATCCTCTTGGCCAACAAGGTCGAGGACATGCTGAACACGGTGGTCCGGCAGACCGCCTTCTTCCGATTCGAGCAGCTCGTGCATGGCGAGCGCCGCGACGGCGAGCTGTCGGCCGAGCGGTTGGGCGAGATCTGGATGCAGGTCCAGAAGGAGAGCCTGGGACCGGCGCTGCGCTTCGAAGACGGCTACCAGGTGTTCTGGTCGTACATCCCGCACTTCGTGCACTCGCCGTTCTACGTGTACGCGTACGCCTTCGGCGACTGCCTGGTGAACTCGCTCTATGCGGTCTATCAGGACGCGGAGGAGGGGTTCGCCGCGAAGTATCTCGAGATGCTGCGGGCCGGCGGCACGCTGCGCCATAAGGAGCTGCTCGCCCCGTTCGGCCTCGACGCCACCGACCCCGCCTTCTGGCAGAAGGGCCTGTCGGTGATCGCCGATTTCGTCGACCAGATCGAGGCGATGGAAGGGTAGCGGCGAGGAGGCCAACGCTCCCCGACTAGGCCGCCTTTTCGTCCCGCTCCGCCCGCGGGTCCAGCGCGGCGGTCTCGGGTGTCGTCGCGCGCGGCAACGGCATGCTCTCATAGGCGTCGCGCTGCTCGGTCGGCACCGGCGCACGCTTCATCTTGCGATAGAGGGCATAGCCGGCGATCCACAGATGCACGCCGGCGGTGAACGCGAACAACGCCCGGGGCGCGACCCATTCCATCATCCCGGCCGATGCCAGAGGGCCCACCATGGTGCCGAAGCCGTAGACCAGGATCAGGCCCGAGCTGATTTCCACGAACCGTTCCGGGTCGGCGAAATCGTTGGCATGGGCGACGCACAGGGAATAGAGCGGGTAGGCGAAGACGCCGTAGATTGCCGCCATGCCGATCACCCGTGTCGCGTCGCGCGGGTCGAAGGCGAAGAAGGAGGTGCCCACGGCCGCTGCCGCGACGCCGGTCGCGGCAATGACCAGCCTGCGGTCCGTATGGTCGGAAAACCGGCCCAACGGCAGTTGGCCCAGCGCGCCGCCAAGGACGGCTGTTGCGATGAGCAGGGCAATTGCGGCCACCGGCAGGCCGATCTGCTGGCCATAGACCGCGCCCATGGTGCCGAAGGCGCCATTCGCCATGCCGATACTGAAGCAGCCGATCACCGCCACCGGGGAGTTCGCATAGAGCGGCCCGAGGCGGATACGGGTCGACACAAGGGGCCGGGGGGCCGCGGCGGTGCTGAGGGCGGTCGGCACCAGCGCCATGCAGAACAGGATCGCGGCCAGCACGAAAAAGAACAACCCGCCGGGATCGCCCGCCGCGATCAGCATCTGACCGGTTGTCGACGCGCCCAGATTGATCGTCATGTAGATGGCGAACACGGTGCCGCGAGTCCGGTTGGTCGACCGTTCGTTCAGCCAGCTTTCCATGATCATCATGGCGCCGGCGAAGCAGAAACCGCTCAGGGCCCGAAGCGCGATCCACACGAACGCGTCGATCAGCAGCAGGTTCAACAACACCGAGA
Source organism: Inquilinus sp. (assembly GCA_013003675.1). Lineage (GTDB taxonomy): Bacteria > Pseudomonadota > Alphaproteobacteria > DSM-16000 > Inquilinaceae > JABDIP01. Next base: position 4,402 of record JABDIP010000401.1, on the reverse strand, counting down.
TCGCGGCCGTCGCGGCCATGACGCCGAATGTCCGGATGTGGCCGACCCGCTGCACCATCAACGGAACGGTCAGGCAGCCGGCGATGAACCCCGCCGCCCAGCCGGTGCCGAGCAGGCCGATCTGGGACGGCAGGAACCCCTCCAACCCGCCGCGGACCGGCCGCAGCCGCATATGCACGCCGCCGGCCAGGAACAGAAAGGCGGCGCCCGTGAGCAGGGCGGCGATGGGAAGCAGTTGACGGGTCATGGGATGGATTGGAGTCGGTCCGGAGTGCCGAGCGCACTCGCTCGACGGGCGGGCAGTCTTCCGCCATCCCGCCGCTCCGCGCAAGGGCGATCATCGGCGACCGCCTTGCGGCAGGCGGCGCGGACTCAGTCTCCTTCGAAGCGCTCCAATCGGCCGTCGGCGAGGAGCGCCTCGACCCTGGGATGTGGGTGCAGATAGAAGGCGATCAGCCGACAATCCCCTGAGAGCATCGGGATCAGCACGACCGCCATGTCGTGCAGCAACCCCTGCTCGGGGTCATTGTAGGCGACGGAAACCGAGCGGTCGTCGCAGATGAAGGTGGGGTGGTCGAGCACCAGATTGACGCCGGCGGCGCGTATCTGATCGATCGTCGCCTTCCGCGTATGGCCGGCCCTTTGCGTCGCCCTCGCGCCGGCTCGAGCGATCTCCAGCGTGTTGAGGCCGTGCATGTCGAGGGTCGGCAGACGGGAATAGTACGGGATCGCGCCGGCCGCGGTCGTGGCGATCAGGACATCGTCGGGATCGCCCGTATAGAACAGCGCGTTCAGTCGCCGGCCGACCAACTGCCAGTTCTTGTGCGGGCGGTTCACGTTGTAGTTCAGGATATCCGGCGACTCGATGGCCACGTCGGTTTTCAGTTCTTCTTCGTAGTCCCGGGTGTATTCGCTGATATGGGCAATCAGCGCCGCGACGGATATGAGCGCCGCCGCCCGCATTCCGGCTGTCGTCGCGATATCGGAGATCAGCCTGATGTAGAATAGCGCGATGAAGGGCACCATCAGCCGGTAGCCCATGAAACCGCCGCCGACGAAGACGACGTAGCCCACCCAGAGGAACGCGGTTCCCATGAGCACGGCGGCGAAGCCGCGGTCGGCCGCGGTGGAGGAGACCGCGGCGCCCTTCCGCCAGGCGACCGCCACCATGATAATCGGCGCCCAGACATAGACGTAGTTTTCGTGGGAGAGGAACTTCTCCAGATAGAAGAGGCCGAATGCGAGTTCACGGTCGGCCTTGGCATAGAACGTGTTGGGCAGGATCGCGCCGTATTGCGCGATGCAGAAGGCGAAGAATGAGCACAGCGCAAGCAGTGGAATCAGCGCGGCGAGCGATGTATGCTTCAGCAGCGAACTCTTCGCCACGCCTCGATAGGACACCACCTGGTACAGCAGCAGGGCCCCGACCGGCGCCAGCAGCACGGCGGAATCGAGGCGCGTCAGAAGGCATAGCGTCGCCGTCGTCGCTGCCAGATAGACATACCGGGCGGCGGCGGGCTTACGGTGGTGCTCGAGCACCCAGAGATAGGTCAGGAGCGCCAGGGCGAGCTGCAGCGAGGTCTCCAGCAGGCCGCTCGCATAGGAGGAGACCGAGTAGTTGGTGAAGATGACCAGGATGGCGAGCCCGGCGGCGTAGATCTGGCCGCCGCTGAGCCGGTGGGCGATCAGGTACGCGGCGGCGACGCTGACGAAGAAGCCGGAATAGGTGACCACATTGGCGGCGACGCCCGGGTCGCGGCCGGTCGCCGACAACGCCGCCACCAGGACCATGAACAGGAAATTGGTGTAGCCGAACTCCGTGCTGCCGGGATACCAGACCGGCCCATGGCCGCGCAGCCAATGGTCGACATAGCGCAGCGTGATGAATCCGTCGTCCTGAATGAAGTGGTTGGCCGCCGCCATATAGGTAACGACGAGAAGGATCGCGGCGAGGAACGCCCGCTCGGACCAGTCCCGACCGAGTACCGCGAAAGCCGGAGTCCGCCGCCCGGTGTCGTCGTCGTGCGCCCAATCCTGTGCTGCGGGCGGAGCGATGGCCTGGTCGCGGGACATGGATCTGGTTCTTCGGATGAGCCGGACTTATGGAGGATGCCGGGCGCGACGTGCGCGATTTCGTCGCCGCGCAGGGTTGCGCACCGGGGTTAAAGTCCAATTAAGCCGGCGCCTTCGCGCCATGCGTCGCCGAGGGCGGCGGGGAAACCGGCCGGTACCGACACCGCTGCGCCAGTTGCCGCTTCCTTTTCGATCCGTGCCACACCATTGTCTAGCCCATGCCTCAAGGAACCGAAGAGAACTCCCTCGGCGGTCGGGTGCGCCGCTACGCCCGGGTTTCGACCGCCATGGGCGGGCTGGCCGCGCGCCTCGCCGGCCAACGCTATCTCGGCCTCAAGCTGGAGCGCGAAGAGCACGCCGTCGCCTTGAAGGAAGCCCTCGGTGGATTGAAGGGGCCGTTGATGAAGGTGGCGCAGATGCTGGCCACCATCCCCGAGGCGCTGCCGCCGGAATATGTCGGCGAACTGCAGCAGCTTCAGGCAAACGCGCCGCCGATGGGCTGGCCTTTCGTCAAGCGGCGGATGGCGGCGGAGCTGGGCCGCGACTGGCAGTCCCGCTTCGCAGAATTCGAGCACAAGGCCGCCGCCGCCGCCTCGCTCGGACAGGTCCACCGCGCGGTCGGCCATGACGGCGCGGTGCTGGCCTGCAAGCTGCAATACCCCGACATGATGTCGGCGGTGGAGGCCGACCTCAACCAGCTCAAGATGATCCTCGGCATCTTCGAGCGCTACGACAAGGCAGTGCAGACCAAGCAGATCCACGCCGAGATCGCCGCCCGCCTGCATGAGGAGCTGGACTACGCGCTCGAGGCGCGACACAGCGCGCTCTACACCGCGATGCTGGCCGACGAGCCGAACGTCCATGTGCCGGTCGTCGTGCCGGAGCTGTCGACCCGCCGCCTGCTGACCACCAATTGGCTGGAGGGCGAGCCGATCCTGAGTTTCGTCGAGGGCCATGCCGACCAGCGCAACCAGGTGGCGATGAACATGTTCCGCGCCTGGTACGTGCCGCTCTACTACTACGGGGTCATCCACGGCGACCCGCATATGGGCAACTACACGGTGCGGCCGGACCTCGCGGTCAATCTGCTCGATTTCGGCTGCGTTCGGGTGTTCCCGCCGTCCTTCGTCGGCGGCGTCATCGACCTCTATCACGCGCTGGAGCGCGACGACGTCGACCTTGCCGTCCACGCCTACGAGACCTGGGGATTCCGCGGTCTCAGCACGGAGATGATCGAGGCGCTCAGCGTCTGGGCGCACTTCCTCTACGCGCCGCTGCTGGAGGACAGGGTGCGGCCGATCGGCCACGCCAATCACGGCGTCTATGGCCGCGAGACCGCCGCCAAGGTGCATGGCGAGCTGCGCCGGCTGGGCGGGGTCGAGGTGCCGCGCGAATTCGTCTTCATGGACCGCGCCGCGCTCGGCCTGGGTTCGGTGTTCATCCATCTGAACGCCGAGATCAACTGGCACCGCCTGTTCAACGAACTGATCCACGATTTCGACGTGAAGGCGCTGGCCAGGCGGCAAAAGAAGATGCTTGCCGTCCACGACGTGCCGCTGCCGGTGGCGGGCAAGTAGGCTGGCGCAATTTCCGTGCAGACCTGCTGCTCAGGCCGGAGCCGAACCCACGAGAGTGGATAGTTCCACTGGCGCTCGCTGTCCTGCGTACTCAGAGGCGCATGCCGAGCCAGATGACGGCCTCGGTCGACAGGGTTACCGTCGGCAGGACCAGCCGCCACCAGAATCCCCTCGGCGCCACGCTGGCCGCCGCGCGGTCGTGATGGGCGCGCTCCTCCTCGACGATCGTCCGCACCGCCCGATAGGCATCCTCGTCGGCGGTCTCGAGATAGGCCATCTGCTCCTCGAGATGGCGGAGAACCACCGACTCCACGGCCACCGTGGTCGCTGCGACGGCGGCCTTGCCGCATAGGCCGGTCAAGATACCGAGTGCCAGGCCGCCGATGCCGCACAGGTGATAGCTGCGGCATCTCCTGACGCCGCGACGCTCCATCTCGGCCGTGAAACCCGCCCGGTGGCCTTCTTCGTGCCGGCGGAACTCTTCCAGCTCCGCCAGCAGAGACGGCGCTCGCCAGCGGCAGATCAATGCCTGCCCGCGGTAGATGTTGACCGCGCCGTGTTCCCCCGCGTGGTTGACCTTGAGGATGCGGTCGGCCAGGCTTTCCCCGGAGTTCAGGCAGGCAGCGATGGCGGTATCTGTCGGCATGGGCCCTCACGAGAAACCTACCGGGGCGAGTTTGCCGGCGCCGGCAGGCGATTGTCCAGGCCGCCCCGCCCGACCTCGGCTGCCGCCGCGTGGATGCGGCGGGCCG
>JABDIP010000400.1 GCA_013003675.1 Inquilinus sp. | reverse complement strand
GGCATTAAAGGGATAGTAGGGGAATACGCCCTAGGAATTTGACCGGGTCGACACCCGCGCCGTTCGCGGGCGCCGGCGGCCGGTCAATCAACACGGAGGGATGCGGGTCTCCTTCGGCCCGTCACTGATACCGATGGCAAGCCAGTCAGAACAGACCTCGTTTCTGTTCGCCCAGAACGCTCCTTTCATCGCCGAGCTCTACGCCAGATTCAAGCGCGATCCGGGACAGGTCGATCCGTCCTGGTCGACGTTCTTCGCCTCGCTCGGCGACGATGCCGAGGCGATGCTCGGCGATCTCAACGGCCCAAGCTGGGCGCGGCGCAACGGACAAGCCGGCAACGGCGCCGTCGCCGAAGCGCCCGCCGCCGCCCCGGCTCCCGTGGTCCAGGCACCGGCCCCCGGCCTGTCGGAAGAGCAGCTCAAGCGGGCGACGCTCGACAGTATCCGCGCGCTGATGCTGATCCGCGCCTATCGCGTGCGCGGCCATCTCGACGCCGAGCTCGACCCGCTCGGCCTCGCCAAGCGCGAGCCGCACCCGGAACTCGATCCGAAGACGTATGGCTTCGCCGAGTCCGATTGGGACCGGCCGATCTTCATCAACCACGTGCTGGGGTTCGAGACCGCGACGCTGCACGAGATCGTGCACCGGCTGCGCGAGACCTATTGTGGCCATATCGGCGTCGAATACACCCACATCCAGGACCCCGAGCAGAAGGCCTGGCTGCAGGAGCGCATCGAGCAGGTCGAGAACCGGACCGACTTCACCGAGCGCGGCCGGCGGGCGATCTATGACCGCCTGACGGCGACCGAGAGCTTCGAGCGCTTCTTGAACCTGAAATACACGGGCACCAAGCGGTTCGGCCTCGACGGCGGCGAGGCGATGGTCCCGGCCCTGGAACAGGTGCTGAAGCGCGGCGGCCAGCTCGGCCTCAAGGAGATCGTGCTGGGCATGGCCCATCGCGGCCGGCTCAACGTGCTGGCCAATGTCATGGGCAAGCCGTTCGCGGCGATCTTCTCGGAATTCCAGGGCAAGCCGGCGAATCCCGACGACGTGCTCGGCTCCGGCGACGTGAAGTACCATCTCGGCACCTCGACCGACCGGGATTTCGACGGCGCGGTCGTGCATCTCTCGCTGACCGCCAACCCGTCGCACCTCGAATGCGTGAACCCGGTGGTGATCGGCAAGGTCCGGGCCAAGCAGGCGCAGCGCCACGACACCGACCGGATCCAGGTGATGCCGGTGCTGCTGCATGGCGACGCCGCGTTCGCCGGCCAGGGCATCGTCGGCGAGACGCTGATGATCTCGGAGTTGAAGGGCTACCGCGTCGGCGGCACCATCCACTTCATCATCAACAACCAGATCGGCTTTACCACGGCGCCGAACTATTCCCGCTCCGGCCCCTATTCGACCGACGTGGCGCTGATGGTGCAGGCGCCGATCTTCCACGTGAACGGCGACGACCCCGAGGCCGTGGTCCACGTCGCCCGGATCGCCACCGAATTCCGGCAGCAGTTCCACAAGGATGTCGTCATCGACATGTTCTGCTATCGCCGCTTCGGCCACAACGAAGGCGACGAGCCCGCCTTCACCCAGCCCTTGATGTACAAGGCGATCGCCAAGCATCGGTCGACGCGGGAGATCTACGGCGAGCGGCTGGTCGCCGAGGGCGTGTTCAAGGACGGCGAGCCGGAGCAGATCGTCAAGGATTTCCAGGACCATCTAGAATCCCAGTACGAGGCGGCCACCGGCTACAAGCCGAACAAGGCGGACTGGCTGGGCGGCGTGTGGTCCGGGATGACCACCGCGACCGGCGACGAGCGGCGCGGGACGACGGCGGTCGGCGATACCCTGTTCAAGGACGTCGGCCAGGCGCTGGCCCGCGTTCCGGACGGATTCAACCTCAACCCGAAGATCGCCCGCCAGCTCAAGGCCAAGGCGGAGATGATCGAGACCGGCCGCAATCTCGACTGGGCGACGGCGGAGGCGCTGGCCTTCGGCACGTTGGCGGCGGACGGCTTCCCGGTTCGCCTCTCGGGCCAGGATTCCGGCCGCGGCACGTTCTCGCAGCGGCACTCGGTGCTGGTCGACCAGCTCACCGAGGAGCGCTATCTGCCGTTGCAGCACGTCGCCGAGGGGCAGGCGCCGTTCGAGGTGCATGACAGCCCGTTGTCGGAATTCGCCGTGCTCGGATTCGAGTACGGCTACTCCATGGCGGAACCCAAGGCGCTGGTGTTGTGGGAAGCGCAGTTCGGCGATTTCGCCAACTGCGCCCAGGTCATCTTCGACCAGTTCATCTCGTCCGGCGAGAGCAAGTGGCTGCGCATGTCGGGCCTGGTGATGCTGCTGCCGCATGGCTATGAAGGGCAGGGGCCGGAGCATTCCTCGGCGCGGCTGGAGCGGTTCCTGCAGCTTTGCGGCGAGGACAATTGGCAGGTCGTCTATCCGACCACGCCGGCCAACTATTTCCACGCCCTGCGCCGGCAGATCCATCGCGGCTTCCGCAAGCCGCTCGTGGTGATGACGCCGAAATCGCTGCTGCGCCACAAGGAATGCGTTTCGGGCATCGAGATGTTCACCAATGGCAGCACCTTCCACCGGGTGCTCTACGAGGATGTCGAACTGGCGCCGCCGGACAAGATCCGCCGCGTCATCCTGTGTACCGGCAAGGTCTACTACGATCTGAAGAAGGCGCGCGACGAGCGCGGCATCGACGACATCACCATCCTTCGGCTGGAGCAGCTCTATCCCTTCCCGAGGAAGGCGCTGCATCAGGAGATGGTCGACAAGTTCCGCAACGCGGACGTGGTCTGGTGCCAGGAAGAGCCGGAGAACATGGGCGCATGGCGCTATGTCGACCGGCGCATCGAGGCGTTGCTGGAAGAGGGCGGCCACAAGACCAAGCGGCCGAAATACGTCGGTCGGCTGGAGGCGTCGTCGCCGGCGACCGGGCTCTTGCGCCGGCATAACGAGCAGCAGGCGAAGCTGGTCGACGAGGCATTGACGCTGTAGAACGGGCGCCATCGGGCGGCCGGTATCGGCAAACACAGGCTGCAGGATCAAAGGAAGCGGCGATGAGCATCGAAATCGTGGTTCCCACGCTCGGCGAATCCGTCAGCGAGGCCACCGTCGCCCAGTGGCTGAAGCAGGTCGGCGACAGCGTCGGCCGGGACGAGGCGCTGGTCGAGCTGGAAACCGACAAGGTAACGCTGGAGGTCAATGCGACCGAGGCCGGCATCCTGTCGGAGATCATGGTTCCCGCCGGCGATACCGTCGAGGTGGGCGCCATCCTCGGGGTGATCGGCGAAGGCGGCGGCGCGACCGCGGCGACGCCGAAGAACGCCGAGGCCGCCGTCAAATCGGAAGCCCCGGCAGCCGCGCCGACAGCCGCCGCCGGCAATGGGAGCGATCCCGAGATCATGCCCGCGGCCGCCAAGCTGATCGCCGAGAACGACCTCGACCCCAGGGCCATATCGGGCACCGGCAAGGACGGCCGTATCACCAAGGGCGACGTGATCTCCTTCCTGGAGAGCGCCACCAGCCCCGGCGCCCAGCCGGTGCCCCAGCCGGCCGCGGCGCTCGATTCGGCGGTGATCGAGGTGCCGGCCTTCCAGCGTCCGGAATCGGCGGAGCGGCCGCAGAAGGAGCGCGAGGAGCGGGTCCGCATGACCAAGCTCCGCAAGACCATCGCCACTCGGCTGAAGCAGGCGCAGAACACCGCCGCCATGCTGACCACCTTCAACGAGATCGACATGGGCGCGCTGATGGCGCTGCGCGCCCAGTACAAGGAAGGCTTCGAGAAGAAGCACGGCATCAAGCTCGGCTTCATGTCGTTCTTCGTGAAGGCCGCCGTCGCGGCGCTGAAGGAACTGCCGGCGGTCAACGCGGAGATCGACGGCGACGACCTCGTCTACAAGAACCACTACGACATCGGCGTCGCGGTCAGCACGCCGAACGGCCTCGTCGTTCCGGTGCTGCGCGATTGCGACCGTCTGGGCTTCGCCGAGGTCGAGGCCGGCATCGCCGAACTCGGCCGCCGCGCCCGCGACGGCCAACTGTCGATGGCGGATCTCACCGGCGGCACCTTCACCATCACCAATGGCGGCGTGTTCGGCTCGCTGCTCTCCACGCCGATCCTCAACCCGCCGCAATCCGGCATTCTGGGCATGCACAAGATCCAGAACCGGGCGGTGGCGATCGGCGACAAGGTCGAGGTGCGGCCGATGATGTATGTCGCGCTCAGCTACGACCACCGCATCATCGACGGTCGCGAGGCGGTGACCTTCCTGGTCCGCGTCAAGGAGATGGTCGAGGACCCGCAGCGCCTGCTGCTCGACGTATAGGCCGGGCCCGGCGGCCGCGGCTGGATTGTCCGTCTTCTTCAGCCAGGCACCGACGCGGCTGACGCGTCGGTGCCACCGGCTGCGGGCAACTATTCAGGGCGCCGGTTGGGCACCAGCGGCACCCCGTCTTGGACCTTCTGTTCGATCTCGGCCTTGGCCAGCTCGATCATGATGAACCGCTCGGGCGTCGTCGGGTGCGACCAGCGTTCGTCGATCGACCCTGGATCTTCGGCCGCCATGCGCCTCCAGAAATCGGCGACGGTCGCACCACCGAAGCCCGCCCGCTCCAGGAAATACATGCCGACATAGTCGGCCTCCTGCTCGAATTCGACGCTGTAGCTGACGGCCCCCACATCCATGCCCATATCGGTGAACGCCCCGCCGGTGTCGTAACCCCCCGCCGCGAATAGCAGATCGATCAGAAGGCCGCCGACACCGCCGGCAACGGCGTTCTGCTGCTTTGAATCCACGTGACCCATGGCGTTGTGGGCCAACTCATGAGCAATGACGAGCGCGAGTTCGTCGTCGCTTTCGACGAATCGCATCATCCCACGGGTCACCATGATGTTCGAGCCGTCGGCATAGGCATTGATCTGGCCGCCATCCTCGAGAACGATGCCGTAGTCGCAGGATTTCGCCGACGCCAGTTCGATCGTCAGTGGCTCCTGCTGGCGAGCGACCTCCAGCACGACGGGCCCGTCAGCGGTGGTGGCGGTCAGCCGGTCCACGAACTCTTGGCTGGCATTGCGACCTCGCGGCGCCGTCTGGCCGCCGATCCGCACGATCTCATCGCCCGGGCGCAGACCGGCCGCGTCGCTCGGCGAGCCGGGCACGACCGATTGGACGGAGAGCCGGTCGGACAGCGAAAAGTCGGTTCGTGCCACCGGCTTGAACTCATCTGCGACATTGTCGAGGTTCCACACCGTGAGCCCGAAGGCGGGTCGAACGTCGTTCCCGCATAGCGGGGCGTTCGCCGCGAGAAGCGGCCAGGCCACCCGGTGCAGTCGCTCCCTTTCCGAGATCTGCCGCTTAATGACGTATTGGCGCTGCGCATCCGTCTCCACCGCGACCATCGCCGCCGTCCCGATCGGAACGGCCGTTGTCGGCGCCGCGCATGCGGCCAACAGCGTCAGCGTCGCCGCCAGAATTGGCAGCGCGTCTGCCATTCTTGGATGTTTCATGGCCTTCCCCCCACAATTTTCGAGCAGGATAGGGAAAACGAGCAGCCGGAGCAATATTTTTCACCTTAAGTTGCATGATATCGGCGGCTCACCCAGGCGGCCCGGCGGCGTCGCCGGTACTGCGGCCGGCCCGCCGACGGCAGGCCGGCGCTCGCAAGAACCGACCGGCCGCCGCCCCTTGTTCCGCTTCGCCGCTTGCGGCATGGTGCGGCCGGGCCGGCCGGCCCGCATCGGGTTCCCGGAACAGGGTCAGGACGGATGAGCGACGACAGCTTCGACGTGATCGTGATCGGCAGCGGGCCGGGCGGCTATGTCTGCGCCATCCGTGCCGCGCAACTCGGCCTCAGGACCGCCTGCGTCGAGAAGCGCGCGACGCTCGGCGGCGTCTGCCTCAATGTCGGCTGCATCCCCTCCAAGGCGCTGCTCCAGGCCTCCGAGAAATTCGAGGAGGCCCAGCACGGCCTCGCCGCCTTCGGCGTCAAGGTCGGCAAGGTCGATCTCGACCTGAAAGGGCTGATGGGCCACAAGGATTCGGTGGTCAAGGCGAACACCGCCGGCGTCGAATTCCTGTTCAAGAAGAACAAGGTGACCTGGCTGAAGGGCGAGGGCCGGATCGCCGCCGCCGACACCGTCGAGGTGGGCGGGAAGTCCTACAAGGCCAAGTCGATCGTCATCGCCACCGGCTCCGCCGTGGCGCCGCTGAAGGGCGTCGAGATCGACGAAAAGCGTATCGTCTCGTCGACCGGCGCGCTCGAACTCGACAGCGTGCCCAAGCGCCTGGTGGTCATCGGCGGCGGCTATATCGGGCTGGAGATGGGCTCGGTGTGGCAGCGCCTGGGCTCGCAGGTGACGGTCGTCGAATTCCTCGACCGCATCCTGCCCGGCATGGATGGTGAAGTGTCCAAGCATATGCAGCGCATCCTGAAAAAGCAGGGCATGGCGTTCAAGCTGGGCACCAAGGTCACCGGCGCCAAGGCGTCGGCGAAGGGCGTGGCGCTGACGCTGGAGCCCGCCAAGGGCGGCAAGGCGGAGACGCTGGAAGCCGACATCGTGCTGCTGTCGATCGGCCGGGTCGCCAATACCGGCGGGCTCGGCCTCGACAAGATCGGCGTCGACACCGATGAGCGCGGCCGCGTCGCCACCGATGGGCACTACGCCACGTCGGTCAAGGGCATCTACGCCATCGGCGACGTGATCGTCGGCCCGATGCTGGCGCACAAGGCGGAAGAGGAGGGCGTGGCGCTCGCCGAATTGCTCGCTGGACAGAAGGGCCATGTGAACTACGACGCCATCCCGGGCGTGGTCTACACTTGGCCCGAGGTGGCGCAGGTCGGCCGCACCGAGGAGCAGCTGAAGGAGGCCGGCATCGCCTACAAGGCCGGTAAGTTTCCGCTCACCGCCAACGGTCGGGCACGGGCGATGAACGCCACCGAGGGCTTCGTGAAGATCCTCGCCGACGCCAAGACCGACAAGGTCCTGGGCGTCCACATCCTGTCGGCCGAGGCCGGCACGATGATCGCCGAGGCGGCGATGGCGATCGAGTTCGGCGCCTCAGCCGAGGACATCGCCCGGACCTGCCATGCCCACCCGCCCCTCAACGAGGCGGTGAAGGAAGCGGCGCTGGCGGTGGGCGGCCGGGCGCTGCACATCTGACCGCCCTACCCAAGCCCGGAATCCAAGGCGGCGCGCTGGTCGCCGCCCTCTGCACCGCCGAGGTGCTGGGCATGGCCGGGACGATGACCTTCCCGGCCCTGCTGCCGAATTTCATTGCCGAGTGGCGGCTGAGCAATACCGCGGCCGGTTGGATCAACGGCGTGTTCTACGGCGGCTATGCCGTGGCCGTGGCGGTGCTGGTCAGCCTGACCGACCGGGTCGACCCGCGCCGGATCTATCTCGCCTCCACGATGCTGGCCGGCGGCGCGGCGCTGCTGTTCGGGCTGTTCGCCACCGGCTTCTGGAGCGCGCTCTGCCTGCGCGCCCTGGCCGGCGTGGGGTTGGCCGGCACCTATATGCCGGGCCTGCGCATTCTCAGCGACCGGGTGAGCGGGCCCCGGGCGACCCGCTACCTCTCGTTCTACACCGCCTCCTTCGCCATCGGCAGCAGTGCCAGCGTCATGGCGGCCGGCCTTCTCGCCGACTGGCTCGGCTGGCGCTGGGCGTTCGGCCTGTCCGCCCTCGGCGCCGTGGCGGCGTTGGCGATCGCCGCCTGGGCGGCGGCCCCGTCGGCGCCGGCGCCGCGCCGTGCCGAGGCGGCCGCGTTGCTCGATTTCCGGCCGGTCTTCCGCAATCGGGCGGCGATGGGCTATGTGCTCGGCTACGCCGCCCATAGCTGGGAGCTGTTCGGTTTCCGCTCGTGGCTGGTCGCCTTCCTAGTCGTCGCCGCGGGGCTGCCGGCGGGTGCCAATCTGTCGCCGATCACCTGGGTCGCGACGGCGATCCTGCTGCTCGGCGTCCCGGCAAGCATTCTCGGCAACGAGGCGGCCCTTCGATTCGGCCGTCGCCGGGCGTTGACGACGATCATGCTGGCATCCGCCGCCATCGCCTGCGTCGTCGGCTTCCTGCCCGGCCTGCCATTCGCCCTGATCGCCGTGCTGTTGGCGACCTATGGCGTGCTGGTGATGGCCGACAGCGCGTCGCTCACGGTCGGCGCGGTGA
>JABDIP010000392.1 GCA_013003675.1 Inquilinus sp. | reverse complement strand
GTGTCGCCGACCTTGATGTCGTCGTAGTTCTCGAAGGCCATGCCGCACTCGTAGCCCTCGCGCACCTCCTTCACCTCGTCCTTGAAGCGCTTGAGGGTCTTCAGGCGGCCTTCGTGGATGACGACGTTGTCGCGCAACAGCCGCACGCCGGCACCGCGCTTGACCAGGCCTTCGGTGACCATGCAGCCGGCGACCTTGCCGACCTTCGTGATGTTGAACACCTCGCGGATCTCGGCATTGCCGATGAACCGCTCGCGCATGGTCGGCGCCAACATGCCGGTCAGGGCATTCCGGACGTCGTCGATGACATTGTAGATCACGCTGTAGTAGCTGATCTCCAGCCCGTCGCGGCGCGCCATTTCACGCGCCTGCGGGTTGGCGCGGACGTTGAAGCCGATGATCATCGCATTGCTGGCGGTGGCCAGGGTGACATCGCTTTCGTTGATGCCGCCGACCGCGGAGTGCAGTACGCGCACGCGCACCTCCTCGTTGTCGGCCGTCAGCTTCTCCAGGTTGTTGGCGATCGCCTCGACCGAGCCCTGCACATCGCCCTTGATGACGACCGGCAGCTCCTTCACCTCGCCGGCCTGGATCTGCGAGAACATCTGCTCCAGCGTGCCGCGGCTGCCGGTGACCTGGGCTGCCTCGCGCTTCTTGCGGTCGCGGAAGTCGGCGATCTCGCGCGCCCGTCCCTCGTTGTTGACGACGACGAAATCGTCGCCGGCAAGCGGCGTGGCGTTGAGGCCCAGCACTTCGATCGGCTGCGACGGCCCGGCGGAGTCGGCCGGCTCGCCGCGGTCGTTGATCAGTGCCCGCACCCGGCCCCATTCGCTGCCGGAGACGAAGATATCGCCGACGCGCAGGGTGCCGCGCTGAACCAGCACGGTGGCGACCGCGCCGCGGCCGCGCTCCAGCTTGGCTTCGACGACCACGCCCTCGGCGCTGCGATCGGCGTTGGCCCGCAGCTCCATCAGTTCGGCCTGGAGCAGGATCGCCTCCTCCAGCTTGTCGAGGCCCTGCCGGGTCTTCGCCGACACCTCGATCGCCAAGACGTCGCCGCCGACTTCCTCGACGATGATCTCGTGCTGCAGCAGCTCGTCGCGGACCTTCTGCGGGTCGGCCTCGGGCAGGTCGCACTTGTTGATGGCGACGATGATCGGCACTTCCGCCAGCTTGGCGTGGCGGATTGCCTCGACGGTCTGCGGCATCACCGAATCGTCGGCCGCCACCACCAGCACCACGACGTCGGTGGTGTTGGCGCCGCGGGCGCGCATCTCGGTGAACGCCGCGTGGCCGGGCGTGTCGATGAAGGTGATCCGACCACCGGACGGCAATGTCACCTGATAGGCGCCGATGTGCTGGGTGATGCCGCCGGCCTCCCGGCTGGCGACATCGGTCTCGCGCAGGGCGTCGAGCAGCGAGGTCTTGCCGTGGTCGACATGGCCCATGACGGTGACCACCGGCGGCCGCGGCTTGGTGTCTTCCGGCTTGTCCTCGACGCCAGCAAGGCCGATCTCGACGTCGGACTCGGCGACCCGCGTCAGGCGATGACCGAACTCGGTGACCAGCAGTTCGGCGGTGTCGGCGTCGAGGGTCTGATTGATGGTCGCCATGACGCCCATCTTCATCAGTGCCTTGATCACGTCGGCGCCGCGCTCGGCCATGCGGTTGGCCAATTCCTGGACGGTGATGGCCTCGGGAATGACGACGTCGCGGATGATCTTCTCCTGCGCCTGCTGGTTTCCCTCGCGCCGTTCCCGCTCCCGGGCGCGGCGAACCGCCGCCAAGCTGCGGGTCCGTTCGTCGCCGCCGGTCAGGGCCTGCGACAGGGTGAGCTTGCTGCCGCGCCGCCCGCCCGCGCGCAGTCGCGGCGAGCCGCGGCGGCTCGGGGGGCCGTGCGCGGCGCAGGCGGGCGGCTTCGTCGTCGCCCTCGAAGGCGGGCGTGCCGCCAACCTTGGCGACGGCGGCACGGACGGTGCGGTCGGCGACCTTGCGGCGCTCGTCCTCGTCCGCCTTCTCCGCCTCGCGCCGTTTGGCCTCGGTTTCCCGCCGCGCCCGCTCGGCTTCCTCCAGCTTTTCGCGCTCTTCGTCGGCACGGCGGCGTTCGTCGTCCTCGATGCGGCGCAGTTCGTCGATCTCGCGCTGGCGCAGCGCGGTGGCGTCGAGCGGCTCCGGCTCCACCGGGGCCGCCTCAACCGGGGTCTCCTCCGGCGCGGCGACCTCGATCTCGTCGGCGGGCTCGTGGACGCGGCGGGCCTCTTCCTCGCGCAACGCGGACCGCAGCGCCTTCTCGCGCGCCTCGCGCTCGGCCTGGGTCAGGGTGCGGGTGGCGCGGACACGGCCGCGCGCGCTGATCCCCGACCCCTCGGCGCCGCCGGTCTCGGCCGTGTCGCCGGCAGCGCCGGGCTCCAGGATGCGCTTGCGTCGCACCTCGACCTGCACCGTCTTGGTGCGGCCATGCGAGAAGCTCTGCCGAACCTGGCTGGCCTCGACGCCCTTGCGCAGCTCAAGCCGGCTGCGACCGCCGAGGCTCAAGGTGGTTTTGCGATCCTGGTCTTTGGTATCCGTCATCTCGTATCCGATATGCCCGCTTAATGCGTTGTTGCCCGGCGCTGCCCGGCGCCCGGTTCACTATTCCCCCGCACGCCCGCCAGCCGAGCCAACTCGGCCGCCAGTCGTTCGGTCGGTCCGCCGGCCGCCAGGGCCACATGAACCGCATGATCGCGGCCGAACACGGCGCCCAGCCTGGCGGCGTCGAACGCTGTCGCCATCGGCAGCCCGGGCGCTAGGCCGCGCAGCTTGGCGCGCCCGTCGGCGGCACCGTCGGCGGCCTCCAGCAGCAGCGCCGCCCGGCCCGACCGAATCCAGTCGCGGACCTTCTCAAACCCGGCGACCGCATGGCCGGCCCGGCGTGCCAGACCGAGCAGGTCGAGGCAGCGCTGTTCCAGCCGCGCCTCGACCTGCGCCGGCAAATCGCCGGGAACGATTAGCACCTGCCGGGCCGAACGGCCAAACAGCCTTTTCGCCACCGCCTTCTCCAGCGCGGCCCGGTCGGCCGCAACCCACAGGCCGCGGCCCGGGAGCCGCCCCTCGATATCGACGAACAGCACCGCCTCCGGGCCGACCACGAAGCGGATCAGCGCGGATTTCGGCAGGACGGCGCCGGTCGCCAGACAGCGCCGCTCGGCGCCCGTCACGGCGCCGGCCGATCGGCCCTCTGCCACTCTCTGCGGTGCCATTTCCAAGCCCGTCCCGCCCCTCTAGGCGCCTGTCGCGGGCTGCTCGTCAGCCTCGCTCTCGGCGGCCTCGCCCTCGGCGGCGGCCGGCTGCTCCTCGTCGTCG
>JABDIP010000366.1 GCA_013003675.1 Inquilinus sp. | reverse complement strand
GGCCGGGTCACCTCGGTCGTCCGCTATGCGCCGAACAGCCGGTTCCCCGCCCATCCGCACCCGGATGGCGAGGAGATACTCGTGCTCGACGGCGTCTTCGCCGACGAACACGGGCGCTACCCCGCCGGCACCTATCTGCTCAACCCCGAGGGGTTCAGCCACGCGCCCTTCTCCGAGGAGGGCTGCGTACTGTTCGTCAAGCTGCGCCAATATCCGGGCCTCGACCGCCGGCAGATCACGGTCGATAGCCGGTCCGGCGGCTGGCAGCCCGGCGGCCCCGGCCGCGAGGTCCTGCCGCTCTACGCCGAGGAGGGGCGGCCGGAGCAGATGCGGCTGGTCCGCCTCGCCCCGGGCAGCGAACAGCCGGAGCATGTGCATGTCGGCGGCGAGGAGGTGTTCGTCATCGAGGGCGACCTGGCCGACGAGGCCGGTCGGTACCGCGCCGGCGACTGGCTGCGCTTCCCCGACGGCAGCCGCCATCGCCCCTCGTCGCAAGGGGGTTGCCTGCTTTACGTAAAGGTCGGCCACCTACCGCCGGCCGACCCTGCCTGACGCGGCAAGATCCTAGATCGCCCGTGCCGCCGGGCGGTCGGCCAGCACCCTGGCGAGCCAGCCCTCATAGGCGCCGTTCTCGACCAGGGCGACGATCGAGCCGCCGAAACCGCCGCCGGTCAGCCGGGCGCCGATGGCGCCATGCCGCTTGGCCGAGTCGGCCAGGGCGTCGATCTCCGGGATCGAGACTTCGTAGTCGTCGCGTTGCGAGGCGTGGCTGGCATCCATCAGCGCGCCGAACCGGGCGATATCGCCGGCCTTCAGCGCCGCCACCCCGTCGAGGACCCGCTGGTTCTCGGTGACCACGTGCCGCGCCCGTCGACCCAGCGGGGCCGGCAGCGCGGCGAGACGGTCCAGCGCATCGGTGCCCACGTCGCGCAGGCTTTCCACGCCCAGTGCCGCCGCCGCCGCCTCGCATTCGCGGCGCCGGGTGTTGTAGTCGCCGGCGGTCAGCTTGTGGGCCACCCCGCAATGCACCACCGCCACCCGCTCGGCGGCCGGCAGCGGCACCAGTTCGGTGACCAGGTCGCGGGTGTCGAGGAACAGCGCCTGGCCGAACGTCCCCAGCGAGGCGACCATCTGGTCCATGATGCCGCATTGCATGCCGACATAGCGGTTCTCCGCCCGCTGCCCCAGCCGGGCGATCGCGACGTCGTCGAGATCGAGGTCGAGCAACGCCCGCACCGCGCGCAGCACTGCCACTTCCAGCGCGGCGGAGGAGGAGATGCCGGCACCGATCGGCACGTCGCTGTCGATCGCCAGGCGCAGCGATGGGATCGCATGCCCGGCGGCGGCCAGTTCGAGCAGGCAGCCAAGCGGATAGTCCGACCAGTCGCCGCGCTTCGGCTCGCCCGGCCGGCGTTCGACGGTTTCGCCGAACTGGGCGGCGTGCATCGTGAACACCGTCTCCGCCCGTCGCGACGCAGGCGCGGGGCCGGCCTCGACCACCGTGCGGTAGGCGAGCGGCGTGGGCAGCACGAAGCCGTCATTGTAGTCGGTGTGCTCGCCGAGCAGGTTGGCCCGCGCCGGCGCCTCGCCGACGGAGTCCGGCGCGGCGCCGAACATGGCCAGGAAGGTGCCGTTCATCGCGGCGCGACGGCGCGCAGCCGGGCCGCCGTCTCCTCGGGCAGCGCGTCCATCAGGAAGGCGCCGCCGGCCTGCTCCACCCCGGCCAGGTATTTCAGCTTCTCCGCCGTGCGCAGCGGCGGATAGAACTGGGCGTGGAAGTGGAAGGTCCGCTCCTCGCCCTTCGGCGCGGCGTGCAGCGACAGGATATAGGGGAAGGGCCGGTCGAACAGACCGTCGTAGCGGGCCACGGTCTCGCCGAGCAGGGCGGCGAAATCGGCCGCTTCTTCGGCGGTGAAAGCCCAGGGGCCGGGCAGCGGGCGGCGCGGCGCGATCCACACCTCGTAGGGGAAACGGGCGAAGGGCGGCACGAAGGCGACCATGCTGTCGCGGGCGGCGACGGTATAGGCATCGCCCATCCGATCGAGCAGCCGTGCCAGGGCCGGCCCTTCGCGGAAGGTCGCCGCCGCCGCCTGCTGGACCGGCGGCACGAACGGGAAGGCGTAGATCTGGCCGTGCGGATGGTGCAGCGTGACGCCGACCTCCTCGCCCTTGTTCTCAAACGGCAGCACGCATTGCACGCCGTCGCGCTCCAACAGCTCGACATAGCGATCGGCCCAGGCATAGACCAGCAATTCGCGGCGAGCCTGGCTCAGCCCGGCCAAATCGCCGCGATGGGCCGGGGTGAACACCAGCACCTCGCAGCTTCCGCGTGCGGGGGCGGTTTCGACCGGCAGCACCGGCGGTTCCGGCGCCTGCGGATGGAAGGCGGGAAAGCGGTTCTCGAATACCGCCACCTCGAAATCCTCGAACGGAATTTCGCCGGCGAAACCGCCGGCCTGGGTCGGGCATAGCGGACAGTACTCCGCCGGCGGCTTGAAGGTGCGCTCCTGCCGGTTGGCGGCATAGGTGACCCACTCGCGGCGCAGCGGGTGCCAGCGGGAATGCGGATCCGGCGGCGGCAGCGGCTCGATCTCGACGGTCGGCGCCAGGGTGTGGGGCTGCCAGCCATAGAGATGGAGCTTGCGGCCGTCCGCCTTGACGTGCAGCCGCCGATGCGGTTTCGCCGCAGTCATGGAGTCGTCCACAGCGCTACCTCGTAAGGCTCCAGCCGCGGGCCGCCAAGCCGGAAAACCGCCGATTTGGGCGCCGGCAGTTCGACGGTCTCCGGGCCGTAGTTGAAGGCGAAGGTGAGGCCGCCGCGACGCCGCAGACGCAGGCCCTCGGGCAGCGGTATCGCGGTCAGCCCGGCCCGCTCGATCAGCAACTCGGCGACCGCCTCGCGCAACGGCGCTTCCGGCCAGCCGGCGAGATAGAGCCGGTTCGCGGCGCCGACCAGGGCCGGCCCGCCGGCATCGAAGCGGGCCAGCGGCTCGAGTTCGGTATCGATCGTCTCCGCCCAGCGCGGCACGGCGAAGCGTCGGTTGCCCCAGGCGACACCGCGCTCCGACCCGGGACGCAGGCTTTCCACCCGGGTCACCCGGATCGGCAGGATCTCGGCCAGCGGCCCCGGCGGCAGGGCCTCCGGGATGCCGAAAGTCTCGGTCTTCGAGCCGGTCCGGGGGCCGAACAGGATCGGCCCCTCGAACCTTCGAAAGGCGGCCAGATCCTTGTCGCGCATCAACGGCAGGCTGGGGACGACAACCGCGCGATAGCCGTCCAGCGGCGCTCCCGCCGGCACGATATCGATGTCCAGTCCCCGGCGGCGCAGCGTCATGTACCAGCCGGTGACCAGCTCGTAATAGTCGAAGTCGCGGCCTTGCGGCTGGATCTGCGAAATCCACGCGGCCTCATAGTCGAAGACCAGGGCGACCGGTGCCTGCACCGGCTCGGGCAGGTCGAGCCCGGCCAACTCCTCGGCGACCCGGGCGGCCTCTTCGCCGCCGGTGTCGAGGCCGCCGTCCGGCCGGTTGAGCCCGCTGTGCATCTGCTCCTGGGCGAAGGGCGCCTGGCGCCAGCGGAAATAGGACACCACCTCAGCGCCGTGCGCCAGCGCCTCCCAGGTCCATAGCCGCACCATGCCGGGCGCCGGCGCCGGGTTCCAGGCGGCCCAGTTCACCGGTCCCGGCTGCTGTTCCATGACCCAGAAACGACCCTTGCCGACGGCGCGGTAGAGGTCGTGGCTGAAGGCGGCGATGTCGGGGTGGCCGGTCTCGGCGAAACGCCGTTTGGTCGCCTCGTCGAGCGACGAGCGGTCGGTGAAACCGAGCGGATAGCTGTCCCACGAGGCGAGGTCGAGCGGCTGGCCGACCTTGAAATGATCGAACTCCAGGAACTGTCCCATGAAGTTGTGGGTGACGAAACGACCCGGGGAAAAGCGGCGGATGATCGCCATCTGGGCGCGGTTGAAGAGGTCGACCTGTTCCGACGCGAAGCGCCGGAAGTCCAGCCAATGCGCGGGACTCGCCTCGGTCACCGTGAGGTTCGGCAGGTCGATCTCGTCCCACAGCCGGTATTCCAGGCTCCAGAACCGATTGCCCCAGGCCTCGTTCAGCGCCTCCGGCGTGTCGTATCGCTGCTTGAGAAAGACGCGGAAGGCGCGGGTCGCCGCCGGCGAATAGCTGAGGACCGTATCGTGGCAGCCATACTCGTTGTCGGTTTGCCAGCCGGCGACCGCGTCGTGGCTGCCGAAGCGTTCGGCCAGGGCGGTCACGATGCGCACGCTCTCCTGCCGGTAGGTCGGGCTGGAGAAATCGTAATGCCGGCGCGACCCGAAACGGCGCGGCCGGCCGTCGCGGTCGACCGGCAGGATGTCGGGATGGCGGTCGATCAGCCATTTCGGCGGCGTCGCCGTCGGCGTGCCCAACACCACCTTCAACCCGGCGCCGCCCAGCGTGTCGAGGGCGCGCTGCAGCCAGTCCCAGTTGAAGTGCTCGGGGTCCGGCTCGATCCGACTCCAGGCGAATTCGCCGATCCGGAC
>JABDIP010000341.1 GCA_013003675.1 Inquilinus sp. | reverse complement strand
CCATCAGGATCGCGGTCTCGATCAGATCGCGGACGATCTGTTCGACGTCGCGCCCGACATAGCCGACCTCGGTGAACTTGGTCGCCTCGACCTTAAGGAACGGCGCCTGCGCCAGACGCGCCAAACGGCGGGAGATCTCGGTCTTGCCGACGCCGGTCGGGCCGATCATCAGGATGTTCTTCGGCAGCACCTCCTCGCGCATCTCCTCGGGCAGTTGCTGGCGCCGCCAGCGGTTGCGCAGGGCTATGGCGACCGCGCGCTTGGCGGCGTTCTGGCCGACGATGTCGCGGTCGAGTTCGGAGACGATCTCACGGGGGCTGAAGGAGGTCATGCGTCGCTCAGGCTTTCCAGCACGATGTTGTTGTTGGTGTAGATGCAGATGTCGGCGGCGATCTCCAGGGCGCGGCGGGCGACCGCCTCGGCGTCGAGATCGTCGCGGTCGATCAGCGCCCGCGCCGCCGCCAGGGCGAACGGCCCGCCGGAACCGATCGAGATCAGCCCGTCATCGGGCTCCAGCACGTCGCCGGTGCCCGAGATCAGCAGCGAGGCCGATTTGTCGCAGACCGCCATCATCGCCTCCAGCCGGCGCAGATAGCGGTCGGTGCGCCAATCCTTGGCCAGTTCCACGCAGGCGCGGGTGAGCTGGCCCGGATGCTGCTCCAGCTTGGCCTCCAGCCGCTCGAACAGGGCGAAGGCGTCGGCGGTGGCGCCGGCGAAACCGGCCAGCACCTTGCCGCCGGCCAGTTGCCGCACCTTGCGGGCGGTGGCCTTGACCACGGTATTGCCGGCCGTCACCTGGCCGTCGCCGGCGACGACGACCCGGCCGCCCTTGCGGACCGCCAGGACGGTGGTGCCTCGCCATTGCTGCGAATCGGTGCTGCTCATGAAAGTCCTGAAAGCGGCGGGGCACGGGCGCGCGCGGCCCGCCGGCGCCGACGGTGGATCGGGAACAACGCGCCCTTCGCTATGTGGTCGCCGACGCCGTCCGGTCAAGAGTGCCGGCGCCATGGCATTGCTCTGGCGAGGCAAAGGCGTTCCTGATAAAACCGGCCCCCATGGATACGAACCAGCCGCCACCGGCCCGCAGGGCCAAGGTCAACCGCGCCACCAAGGAGACGCGGATCGAAGCCAGCGTCGCCCTCGACGGCACCGGCGCCTATGCGGTGTCGACCGGGATCGGCTTTCTCGACCACATGCTGGAACAGCTCTCGCGGCACAGCCTGATCGACATCGCGCTGAAGGCCGAGGGCGACCTGCACATCGACTCTCACCACACGACCGAGGATAGCGGCATCGTGCTCGGCCAGGCGCTGGCCAAGGCGCTCGGCGACCGCGCCGGCATCACCCGCTACGGCGCGGCGACGGTGCCGATGGACGAGACGCTGAGCCGGGTGGCGCTCGACATCTCCGGCCGGCCCTATCTGGTGTGGCGGGTCGAGTTCACCCGCGACAAGCTCGGCGACATGGATACCGAGCTGTTCCGCGAGTGGTTCCAGGCCTTTGCCCAGGCGGCCGGCATCACCCTGCATGTCGAGACGCTCCATGGCGGCAACAACCACCATATCGTCGAAAGCTGCTACAAGGCGCTGGCCCGCGCCTTGCGCGCGGCGGTGGCGATCGATCCGCGCCAGGCCGGCGTGGTGCCGTCGACCAAGGGCACCCTGGGCGGCGCCGATTGACTCGCCCGTCGGGCGCCCCATTTTTCGGCTTTCGCCTCTCGTAAATTCGTAACGGTTCCATGCCCGCCCCACCCACCGTCGCCATCGTCGACTACGGCTCCGGCAATCTGCGCTCCGCCGCCAAGGCCTTCGAGCGGGCGGCGCGCGAGGCGGGCCGCGCCGTCACCGTCGAGGTGACCGGCGAGCCCGAGCGGGTGCGCCGGGCGGAACGGGTCGTGCTGCCCGGGGTCGGCGCCTTCGGCGATTGCCGTGCCGGGCTGGCCGCGCTGCCTGGGATGACCGCCACGCTGGAGGAGGTGGCGATCGGCGCCGGCCGCCCCTTTCTGGGCATCTGCGTCGGCATGCAGCTGATGGCCAGCGTCGGCCGCGAGCATGGCGACCACCCCGGATTCGGCTGGATTCCCGGCGAGGTGACGGCGCTGTCGCCGGCCGACCCGATGCTGAAGGTGCCGCATATGGGCTGGAACGACCTGACCGTGCTCGACGCCGGCCACCCGGTGCTGGCCGGGCTGGCCGACGGGGCGGATGTCTATTTCGTGCATTCCTACCGCATGGTGCCGGCCGACCCGGCGCATATCCTGGCCACCGCCGATTATGGCGGGCCGGTGCCGGCGGTGGTCGGCCGCGACAATTTGATCGGCACCCAGTTCCATCCGGAGAAGAGCCAGGCGGCCGGCCTCCGGCTGATCAGCAATTTCCTGGAGTGGCGGCCATGACCGACAAGCCCCCGGCCCCGATCACCACGGTCGAGATCCTGACCGGATTCAGGGGCGCCGATGTGCACGATCTGTGCGACTCCGCCGAGCTGGCGATCCTCGACGGCGGCGGATTCGGCTGGGTCGAGCCGCCGGAACGCGAGGTGATGGAGCGCTATTGGCGCGGCGTGCTGGCGGTCCCGGGGCGCACCCTGTTCGTCGGCCGGCTCGACGGCATGATCGCCGGCTCCGCCCAGCTCATGCGGCCGCCGCCGAACAACGAGGCGCAACGCTTCGCCGCCACCCTGACGACGGCTTTCGTCGCGCCCTGGGCGCGCGGCCACGGCATGGCGCGGGAGATCGTCGAGGCGGTCGAGGACGAGGCGCGCGCCGACGGCTTCGAGGTCCTGCAGCTCGACGTGCGCGAGACGCAGCAGGCGGCGATCCGGCAGTACCGGGCGATGGGCTATCAGCATTGGGGGACCAACCCGATGTATGCCCGGGTCGGCGGCCGCACGCTGGCCGGTCTGTATTTCTGCAAGACCCTGCGCCAGCAACGCGAATCGCCGCGATGATCCTGTATCCCGCCATCGACCTGAAGGACGGCGCCTGCGTCCGCCTGGTGCGCGGCGAGATGGGCGATGCCACGGTGTTCAACCAGGACCCGGCCGATCAGGCGCGGCAATTCGCCGAGCAGGGCTTTGCCTGGATCCATGTCGTCGACCTCAACGGCGCGATCAGCGGCAAGCCGGTGAACGGCGAGGCTGTGGAGGCGATCCTGGCGGCGACCGGGTTGCCGGTCCAGCTCGGCGGCGGCATCCGCTCGATGGCGATCATCGAACATTGGCTGGAACGCGGTGTGGCGCGGGTGGTGCTGGGAACCGTGGCCCTGAAGGATCCGGCGCTGGTGCGCGAGGCGTGCAAGCGCTTCCCCGGCCGCGTCGCGGTCGGCGTCGACGCCCGGGCGGGCTTCGTCGCCGTGGAGGGCTGGGCCGAGACGAGCGTCGTCCGGGCGCTCGACCTGGCGCTGAAATTCGAGGATTGCGGCGCTGCGGCAATCATCTTCACCGACATCAATCGCGACGGGGCGATGGGCGGGCTGAACGTCGAATCGACCGCCGATCTGGCCTTCGCCCTGACGACGCCGGTGATCGCATCGGGCGGCGTGTCGTCGCTCGACGATCTGGTGGCGCTGAAGGCCGAGGCGGAGGCCGGGATCGCCGGGGCGATCTGCGGCCGAGCGCTCTATGACGGGCGGATCGACCCCAAGGCGGCGCTGCGCATCATGGCGGGCGGGGAGTAGCGGGCCGATGCTGAAGATGCGCATCATCCCCTGCCTCGACGTCAAGGACGGCCGCGTCGTCAAGGGCGTGAATTTCGTCGATCTGGTCGATGCCGGCGACCCGGTCGAGCAGGCGCAACTCTACGACGCCGCCGGCGCCGACGAGCTGTGCTTCCTCGACATCACCGCCAGCCACGAGGATCGGGCGATCCTCTACGACGCGGTGCGGCGCACCGCCGAGCATGCCTTCATCCCGCTGACCGTCGGCGGCGGGGTCCGTCAGGTCGAGGATATCCGCCGCCTGCTGCTGGCCGGCGCCGACAAGGTCTCGATCAACACCGCCGCGGTCCAGCGGCCCGATTTCGTGCGCGAGGCGGCGGAGAAGTTCGGCACCCAATGCATCGTCGTCGCCGTCGACGCCAAGCAGGTCGAGCCCGGCAAGTGGGAGGTCTTCACCCATGGCGGCCGCAAGGCGACCGGGATCGACGCGGTCGGCTGGTGCCGGCGCATGGCGGTGCTCGGCGCCGGCGAAATCCTGTTGACCTCGATGGACCGGGACGGTACCGGCGACGGCTTCGATATTGGCCTGACCCGCGCGGTGGCCGACGCGGTGCCGGTGCCGGTGATCGCCTCCGGCGGGGTCGGCACCCTCGACCACCTGGTCGAGGGCATCCGCGACGGCCATGCGACGGGAGTCCTGGCCGCGTCCATTTTTCATTTCGGGACCTTTTCCGTGGCCGAGGCGAAACGCCGGATGGCCGATGCCGGGATCCCGATGCGGGGTTTGGAATGAGCAACGGCAAGACCACGGCGAAGGTTCTCGATCGGCTGTACGAGGTGATCACCTCGCGCCGCGCCGCCGATCCGGAGAAGAGCTACACCGCCAAGCTGTTCTCGCGGGGCACCGACAAGATCGCCCAGAAGGTCGGCGAGGAAGCGGTCGAGGCGCTGATCGAGGCGGTCCGCGGCGATCGCAAGGCACTGACCGAGGAAAGCGCCGATCTGCTGTATCACCTGCTGGTGCTGTGGGCCGATTCCAAGGTCAAGGCGAGCGACGTATGGAGCACGCTGGAGAAGCGGTTCGACAGCGGCAGCGGCATCGACGAAAAGAAGGCTTGGTTGAAAGACTAGATCAAGATCGCTTCGGATTGCTTCAGATAGAATCGATCCGAAGCCATCTTGATCTAATCCAATAAATTAGAGGCTGATTCACGCATCACACCGTTTCGGTGAGATGCGACCAGGCTCTAAGATCGGCCCTTCGCGGGATTCGGCAGGGGAGCGGCATGGCATACGATCCGGACAACATCTTCGCGAAAATCCTGCGCGGCGAGATCCCGTGCAACAAGGTCCATGAGGACGAGCACGTGCTCGCCTTCCACGACATCAACCCCTTGGCACCGGTGCATGTGCTGGTGATCCCCAAGGGTGCCTACGAGTCGATGAACGACTTCACCGCCAAGGCCAGCGATGCGGAGATCGCCGCTATGTTCCGCGCGGTCGGCGCTCTGGCGCGCGATCTGGGCATTGCGGCGGAGGGATATCGCTTCCTGTCGAATTGCGGCGGCCACGGGCACCAGGAGGTGCCGCATTTCCACGTCCATCTGTTCGGCGGCCGGCCCCTCGGCCGCATGCTCTCCCGTTCGGCCGGATAGGCTGCTCGGGCGCGGCGCATGGCGGACGGGCACGCGGGCGATCCACCGCCGCGCCGGCGGCTGCTCGACGTCGTCCCGATTCCCCGGCAGGTCTCCCTGTCGATCACGCTGGCGACCGGAATCGGCCTTCTTGTGTTCATCGCCGTGCTGGCGGTGCTGGCATGGAGCTTCGGCGCCAATATCCGCAACACGTTCGGCCTGCTGACGGACAAGGCCGAGCTCACCATCACGCTGGCGGAAAGCCAGCTTCGCGGCCACCTGCGGCCGGCGACCGACCAGGTCTCCTTTATCGCCGGCATGATCCAGGACGGCGCGGTCGACCCGGCCGAGCAGGAGCTGTTCCAGGCAACGCTGACCGGCGCGATGGCGGCGGCGCCGCAGATCATGGCGTTGATATTCTGGGATTCCGAATTCCGGATGACCGGTGTCGCCCAGCAGGGCCGCGGTAACGTCATCGCGATCAGCGAGCCCCCCGCCGACGCCGAAATGCGGGCCGAGCTGCGCAGGGGGACGAGCGACCGGACCGGTCCGTTCTGGGGCGGGGTTACCTATGTGCCGGAGCCCGACACGGCAGCCTTGAACCTGCGCCAGACCGTGCGGCGTGGCGATCGCATCGAGCTGGTCGCGGCCGTCGTTTCGATCCGCGAATTGTCGCGCTTCCTGACCGATATGGACGAAGGCATCGACGATGCGGTGCCGTTCATCCTGTATGGCCGGGACAGCGTGCTGGCCCATCCGAGCCTGGCCTCCGATTTCCCCGGTCTGTCATGGGAGAAGCCGCTGCCGACCCTGTTCGAGGCTGGCGACCCGATCCTGGCGGCGCTGTGGACCCGGGGCGAGCCCGTGCAGATCCTGTCGGAGTCCATCGACGCCCTCTATATCGAGCTGGCGGGTGTCGAGCACACCATGGTGTATCGCGAGATCGACGGCTTCGGACCGGTGCCGCTGGTCCTCGGGGTGCACTTCCCGACCGCCTATGTCAGCGAGGAGATGCGCCGGCTGAACCAGTCGGCGTTTGTCGGCTTGGCGGTCGGCGTCGTGGCGATCCTTCTGGGGGTCTTCATGGGCCGGCGGATCGCCCGCCCGGTGATCCGTCTTGCCGTGCAGGCCTCACGGATCGCCGATCTGGAATTCGGCCGCGCCACGCCGCTGCCCGGCAGCTTCTTCACCGAACTGGACGATCAGGCGCGCGCCTTCAACAAGATGCTGGCCGGGCTGAAATGGTTCGAGACCTATGTGCCGCGCACGCTGGTACACCGGCTGCTGGCCAAGGGCGGCGCCGACTCCGTCCGCTCGGTCGACCGCGAACTGACGGTGCTGTTCACCGACATCGCCGGCTTCACCAGCATTTCCGAGGGGCTGACCGCCGCCGAGACGGCGGCCTTCCTGAACCACCATTTCGCCTTGCTGGCGGAATGCATCGAGGTCGAGGGCGGCACCATCGACAAGTTCATCGGCGATGCGGTGATGGCCTTCTGGGGCGCGCCCGACCGCCAGCCGGACCACGCAGACCGGGCCTGCCGCGCGGCGCTGGCGATCGCCGAGGCGCTGCGCGCCGACAACGCCGAGCGTCGGGCGGCCGGGCTGGCGCCGGTGCGGCTGCGCATCGGCATCCATTCCGGGCCGATGGTGGTCGGCAACATCGGCGCGCCGGGCCGGATGAACTACACCATCGTCGGCGACGCGGTGAACACAGGCAACCGCCTCGAGCAGCTCTCAAAGGAGCTGGCCGATGGCGATGGCGACGTGGACATCCTGATCAGCGGCGCGACGGCGGGGCGGCTCGATGCCGACTTCCGGCTCACGCCTCGCGGCCGCCGCCCGATCCGCGGCCGGCAGGAGGAGATCGAGGTGTTTCGGCTGGGCTGAAGCCCGCCATGCCCGCCGGATTCCGGCCCTATAGCGGCTCCGTGCCCGATGCGCCGCCCTGGCCGCTCACCAGCGCGTGGGTGCGGCGGAGCTGGTCGAGCAGGGCGACGGTGGGAAAGCCGTCCGGCGGCCGGCCCGCGTCGCGCTGGAACAAACGGACCGAGGCGCGGGTCATCGGCCCGACGATGCCGTCGATCGGCCCTGGCGCGTAGCCGAGCTCGTCGAGCAGGCGCTGCAGTTCGATGCCGTCATCATGGGTCAGGGACGGTTCGTCGACCGGCCAGGCGGCGAGGAACGGGCCGTCGCCGGCCAGCCGGCCGGCCAGATGGGCGACCGACAGGGCGTAGCTGGTGGCGTTGTTGTAGTCGAGCAGGGCGCGGAAATTGGCTCCGACCAGGAAGGCCGGCCCGGCATTGCCGGCGGGCAGCAGCACCGTCGCCCGCCGCTCCGTGGCGGGGAGCGCGCCGCCGTCCGCATAGCGGATGCCGAGCGTCCGCCATTCGACGAGCCGGCGCTCGATCGTCGGAACGCGAATATCGACCTCGGCCAGTTCCCAATCGAAATCGGCCGGCAGCGCGATCTCCTCGACGGTCGGCTCGCCGCCGCGCCAGCCGGCCTCGGCCAGATAGTTGGCGGTCGAGGCGAAGACGTCCGGCAGGCTGCCCCAGATATCGCGGCGGCCGTCGCCGTCGGCGTCGATGGCGCGGTTCAGATAGGTCGTCGGCATGAACTGGGTGTGGCCCATGGCGCCGGCCCAACTGCCCGCCAGGCCGCCGGCAGCGACGTCGCCATTCTGCAGGATGCGCAGCGCCGCCAGCAATTCGCTGCGGGCGAAGTCGGCGCGGCGGCCGTCATAGGCCAGGGTGGAAAGCGCCTCGACCACGTCGAAACCGCCGAAGAAAGTGCCGTAGTCGGTCTCCATGCCCCAGATCGCGACGATGATTTCCGGCGGCACGCCGTACCCGCGCCCGGCCACCGCCAGGGCGGCACCGTGGCGCTCGAGCATGCGCCGGCCGCGGGCGACCCGTCCCTCATCGACGGCGCCGGCCAGATAGGACCAGATCGGCCGGGTCAGCTCGGGCTGGCGGCGGTCGCGCTCCAGCACGTCCGGGTTCGGGGCGACGTCGGCGAAGGCGAGGTCGAGGGAATAGGGCAGGATGCCGGTGGCCAGCGCCTCGGCACGGAAGGCCTCGAGCCAGACCTCGAAAGTCAGGGTGCCGGCCTTGACGACCCCGTCCGGGCGGTCGGCGACGGTCCCGGCTCCGGGCGCGCCGCTGCAGCCGGCCAACGCCGACCCCAACCCCATGAGCAGAAACATCAGCCGGAACAAGGACATGACTCGCGTCCCCCGCGCGGTGATACGGCGGCGCCATGATCGACGAACACTCTTAAGCAAACGTGTTCCCGGGCTTCTTCAGCCGTTCCCGGCGATGTCATGGGCCCGACCGCCGGACCGCGCGACGAAAAGAGGGCGGCCCCGGCGGGACCGCCCTTTCTCGAATATCAGGATCGACGGCCCGGATCGGTTCGATCCGAGCCGGTCCCAATGCGCCGGTTGACGGGTCAGCCGGCCGGCGCCAGCTCCTTGCCGGTCTCCTGATCGACCATCTTCATGGACAGCTTGACCTTGCCGCGGTCGTCGAAGCCGAGAACCTTCACCTTCACGCTGTCGCCCAGCTTGACCACGTCGCTGACCTTGCCGACCCGCTCGGGCCGCAGTTCGGAGATGTGGACCAGACCGTCCTTGCTGCCGAGGAAGTTCACGAAGGCGCCGAAATCCATCAGCTTGACCACCTTGCCGGTGTAGATCACCCCGACCTCCGGCTCGGCGACGATCGACTTGATCCAGTCGATCGCGGCCTGGCTGGCGCTGGCGTCCACCGCGGCCACCTTGATGGTGCCGTCGTCCTCGATGTCGACCTTGGCGCCGGTGGTTTCGCAGATCTCGCGGATCACCTTGCCGCCGGTGCCGATGACCTCGCGGATCTTGTCCTTCGGGACCGAGAACATGGTGATCCGCGGGGCGTTCTGGTTGACCTCGGACCGGGCGGTGCCCAGCGCCTTGTCCATCTCGCCGAGGATGTGCAGGCGGCCGTCCCGGGCCTGGCCCAGGGCGACCTGCATGATCTCCTCGGTGATCGAGGTGATCTTGATGTCCATCTGCAACGAGGTGACGCCTTCTTCGGTGCCGGCCACCTTGAAGTCCATGTCGCCGAGATGGTCCTCGTCGCCGAGGATGTCGGAGAGCACGGCGAACTTGTCGCTCTCCTTGATCAGCCCCATGGCGATGCCGGCGACCGGCCGCTTCAGCGGCACGCCGGCATCCATCAGCGCCAGCGAGGTGCCGCAGACCGTGGCCATCGACGAGGAGCCGTTCGACTCGGTGATCTCCGAGACCACGCGGACCGTGTAGGGGAAATCCTCCTTGGTCGGCAGCAGCGGGTGAAGAGCCCGCCAGGCGAGCTTGCCATGGCCGATCTCACGACGGCCGGGCGAGCGCAGGAAACTCGCTTCGCCAACCGAGTAGGGCGGGAAGTTGTAGTGAAGCATGAAATGCTCCCGGTACTCCCCGCCGAGCGCGTCGACGATCTGCTCGTCCTGGCCGGTGCCCAGGGTGGTGACCACCAACGCCTGGGTCTCGCCGCGGGTGAACAGGGCCGAACCGTGCGACCGGTCGAGCACGTCCACCTCGGCGACGATCTGGCGCACCGTCTTGGTGTCGCGGCCGTCGATGCGTTGGCCGGTCTCCAGGATGTTGCCGCGGACGATATCGCTTTCCATCGCCTTGAAGACACCCGACGCGACGGCCAGGGCCGCCGAATCGTCGCCCAGCGACTCGATCGCCTGGGCCTTGATCGCGGCCACCGCCTCGACCCGCGCCTGCTTGGCGACGATCTTGTAGGCCTCGCGCAGGTCATTGGCATAGGCGGCAACGAGCTTCTCGCGCACCATCTCGACCTCGGCCGGCGGCTCGGGCACCGCCCACGGGTCCTTCGCGCAATCCTCGGCCAGGGCGATGATGGTGTCGATCACCGGCTGCATCGCCTTGTGGCCGAACGACACCGCACCCAGCATGATCTCCTCGGACAGCTCATGCGCCTCCGACTCGACCATCAGCACCCCTTCCTGGGTGCCGGCGAGGATGAGGTCGAGCCTGGAGTTGCTCATCTCGTCGAGCTGCGGGTTCAGCATGTACTCGCCGTCGATATAGCCGACCCGGGCGCCGCCGATCGGCCCCAGGAACGGGATGCCGGAGATCGTCAGTGCCGCCGAGGCGCCGACCATGGCGACGACGTCGGGGTCGTTCTCCAGATCGTGGCTCAGCACGGTGCAGATGACCTGGGTCTCGTTCTTGTAGCCCTTGGCGAAGAGCGGCCGGATCGGCCGGTCGATCAGCCGCGAGGTGAGCGTCTCCTTCTCGCTCGGCCGGCCCTCGCGCTTGAAGAACCCGCCCGGGATCTTGCCCGCGGCGAAGGTCTTCTCCTGGTAGTTGACGGTCAGCGGGAAGAAGTCGATGCCGGCCCTGGGCGTCCTCTGCGCCACGGCGGTGCACAGCACCACGGTCTCCCCGTAGGTCGCCAGCACGGCGCCATCGGCCTGACGGGCGATCTTGCCCGTTTCGAGGACCAGCTTGCGGCCGCCCCAGTCGACTTCCTTACGATAGACTTGAAACATTCAGTTCATTCCTTCCAACGGACACCCCTGCCCCGGATTGGGCAGATGGGTTGGAGCCCTGTCCGTTCCGGCTCCTTGAGCCTGATCGGACTACGCCGCCACGGCGTCGTCCGTGAATCAGTCTCTACTCTGTCTAGTTGGATCAAGATTCACGCCTCAGATCGATTGATCTGAAGCGATCTTGATCCGATCGGCGCGGCCGCCATGCGGTCCGGCCTTGGTCATGACGAAAAGCGCCGATCCGCCATCGGATCGACGTGCTTCGCCGCGTCACGGCACCTCCCAGGAGAGCCGCGCAATGATCTTGCCGTCGCGAACCAGCATCGGCCGCGAAGAGGCATCGACGACGTGCCGTCCGGCGCCCCGGCCCGATTAGCGCCGCAGCCCAAGTCGCTTCACGATCTCTTCGTAGCGGCCGTGCTTCTTGCGCTTCAGATAGTCCAGCAGCCGACGCCGCTGGCCGACCATCATCAGCAGACCGCGGCGCGAATGGAAATCGTGCTTATGGATCTTCAGATGGTCGGTCAGGTTGACGATCCGCTCGGTGAGGATCGCTACCTGGACTTCCGGTGAACCGGTATCCGCCGTCGCACGGGCGTGTTCGGCGATGACTTCCTGCTTACGCTCAGGAGTGATCGACATCGTGTACTCCAAGGTCAGAGATTGAGAATACGCACCGGATGCAATTCCGCCCCGTCGAGCCGGGCAAGGGCCACCGGACGATCGCCGTCCGGTGTCGGGACCACGGCGAGGACGATCGCATCGTCCGAGCCGCCTCGGCCCGCCTCGGCATCTTCCGCCAGCCGTGCCAGCCGGTCCCGATCGGACCGGCGGAGCAGGGCGACGTGATTGCCGTTTCGCATCCGCTGCGCTTCCGCCTCGGTCAGGGCGACCGCCGGGATGTCGTCCAGCGGCGTCTCGACCGGAAGCAGTGCGCTTTCCGCCGCGGTCTTTTCCGCCAATGCGGCCAAATGATCAAGTGTTATCGAGTCGTCGATGCCAAACGGGCCGACCGACAGCCGGCGGATCGCCGTCAAATGGCCGAGCGTTCCCAGCGCCTGCGCCATGTCGCGGGCCAGGGCGCGGATATAGGCACCCTTGCCGCATTCGGCCTCGAACACCGCGTGATCGGCGTCGGGCTGCTCGAGCAGTTCGAGGCTGTCGATGCGCACCGGACGCGCCGCGAGCGCCACCGCCTCGCCGGCGCGGGCCAGATCGTAGGACCGGTTGCCGTCGACCTTGATCGCCGAATAGACCGGCGGCACCTGCTGAATCACGCCGGTGAAGCGCGGCAGAACGGCCTCGATCGCGGCGCGGTCCGGCCGCACCGGGCTGGTCCCGGAAACCGCGCCCTCGACATCGTCGGTTTCCCGGGCCTCGCCCCAGCGTACGGTGAAGCGATAGGTCTTCCGGCCCTGCATGGCATAGGCGACGGTCTTGGTCGCCTCGCCGAAGGCGATCGGCAGCACGCCGGTGGCGTTCGGGTCCAGGGTGCCGCCATGGCCGGCCTTGGCCGAGTCCAGCAGGCGCCGCGCCCGGCCCACCACCTGGGTGGAGGTCATGCCGACCGGCTTGTCGATCACCAGCCAGCCATGCACCGGCCGGCCGCGGCGCCTAGCCATCGTCGCCCTCCCCGCCCGGCCCGGCGCCCGGATCGGTGCCTGGCTCGGCGTTATGCAGCAGGGTGGCGATGCGCTCGGCATACTCGAAGGTCCGATCGGCCTCGATTTCAAGCTGCGGGGTGTGGCGCAGCCGCACCGCCCGGCCGATCTGACCGCGCAGGAACGGCGCGGCGCGGCGCAGCGCCTCTACCACCGGCGCCACCTCCTTGCCGCCGAGCGGCAGGACATAGGCGGTGGCGGTGCGCAAATCGGCGCTGACGCGGACCTCGGAGACGGTCACCGAGACGTCCTGCAGGACCGGATCGCGCAATTCGCCACGCGCCAGGATCGCCGACAGGACGTGGCGCAGCTCCTCGCCGACCCGCAGCGCCCGCTGCGACGGTGCTTTCCTGGCTCGATCGCTCATGATGTCCGGTCCATTCCGCCTGACATGCCCGACCCCGCCCGCCGGGCGGGGTCCGGGCCGATGCCGGCCAGAGCCTGATCGGTTTGCACCGAGGCGGTGCAAACCGTGAGTCAGTCTCTCGTTTGTTGATCAGGCCGCCGACGCCTACAGCGCCCGCGCCACCTCGTCGGTCTCGAAGGCCTCGATGGTGTCGCCGACCTTGATGTCGTCGTAGTTCTCGAAGGCCATGCCGCACTCGTAGCCCTCGCGCACCTCCTTCACCTCGTCCTTGAAGCGCTTGAGGGTCTTCAGGCGGCCTTCGTGGATGACGACGT
>JABDIP010000327.1 GCA_013003675.1 Inquilinus sp. | reverse complement strand
CCGCCCCACCGCGCCGCTCGCCTCACTTCCCCAATCGCGGCCGTCCGATGAGCGAAGACAGCGCCGCCGCCGAGGTCGCGCGGGCGCCCGGCGAAAGCGACTCGACGCGTCCGCTGTCCGGATGGCTGGGCCAGGCGGTGTTCTGGATCGGCGTGGCGCTCAGCCTGGCGCATGTCTGGTACAACACCTTCGCGGTGCTGCCCGACCTGACCCGCAACACCCTGCACTTCGCCGGCCTCGGCCTGATGTGCACGGCGATCTTCCCGACCATGCTGGCCAAGGGCCGGGCGGCGGGCGGCGCGGTGCTGGCCTTCGATCTGCTGCTCGCCGCAACCCTGGTGGCGTCGGTGATCTATATCCTGGTCCGCGAGCGCGCGGTCTCCGGCGCCAGCTTCACCCACCCGCTCGATTTCGCCGCCAGCGGCGCGATCATCGTCATCGGCGTCGAACTGACCCGGCGGACCACCGGCTGGATCATCCCGGCGATGATCGTCGTCGCGTTGAGCTACCTGGCCTGGTGGGGCCGCTATGTCACCGGGCCGCTGCACTTCCCCGGCCTCAGCACCGAGACCCTGCTGCAGCGTGCGATCTATGGCGAGGACGGGATGTTCGGCCAGATCGCCAGTATTTCATCGACTTACGTCTTCATGTTCATCCTGTTTGGCGCCTTCCTGATCAAGTCCGGCGCCGGCGAGTTCATCGTCGATCTGTCCCGCGCCCTGGCCGGGCGGGTGACCGGCGGACCCGGCTTCGTCGCCGTGCTGGCCTCCGGCCTGACCGGCACCATTTCCGGCTCGGCGGTGGCCAACACCGTCTCCACCGGCGTGATCACGATCCCCTTGATGAAACGCGCGCGGTTTCCGGCGCAGTTCGCCGCCGGCGTCGAGGCGGCGGCGTCGACCGGCGGCCAGTTGATGCCGCCGATCATGGGGGCCGGCGCCTTCGTGATGGCGAACTACACCCAGATACCCTATGGCCAGATCGTCGCCGTCTCGTTCCTGCCGGCGCTGCTCTATTTCGTCGGCATCGCCTTCTATGTGCGGATCGAGGCCAAGCGCCAGGGGCTGGCGCCGGACCCCGACGCGCCGCGGCTGCTGGCGGTGCTGAAGGCCGGCGGCATCGCCTTTCTGCTGCCCCTCGTCGTCATCATCGTGCTGCTGGTCAAGAACTACACGCCGACATTCGCCGCCGGAATCGCGATCGTGTCGGTGATCGCGGCGAGCTGGCTGACGGCCAAGCCGATGGGGCCGCGGGCGATCGTCGAGGCGCTGGCCCTGGGCGCCCGCAACATGGTGCTGACCGGGGTGCTGCTGGTGGCGGTCGGCCTCATCGTCACCGTCATCGCCAATGCCGGCCTGGGCAACACCTTCTCGCTGATGATCGCCGACTGGGCCGGCGGCAGCCTGATGATCGCCATCGTGCTGATCGCCATCGCCTCGCTGATCCTCGGCATGGGCCTGCCGGTGACCGCCGCCTATATCGTGCTCGCCACCCTGTCGGCGCCGGCGCTCTACAACCTGATCACCCAGTCGGAGCTGATCTCGATGCTGGCCGCCGGCACGGTGCCCGACTCGGCCCGCGCCGTCTTCATGCTGGTGGCGCCGGAGACCGCCGGCCTGCTCGGCCAGCCGATGGCGGAGGCCGACGCGGCGGCGCTGGTCGCGGCGATCCCGATCGAGATGGCCGGCCTGATCCGCGAGCAGGTGCTGCCGCCGGCCCTGCTGACCACCGCCCTCCTCTCCGCCCACATGATCATCTTCTGGCTGAGCCAGGACAGCAACGTCACCCCGCCGGTCTGCCTGACCGCCTTCGCCGCCGCGGCGATCGCCGGCACCCGGCCGATGGCGACCGGCTTCACCGCGTGGAAGGTGGCCAAGACGCTCTATATCGTGCCGCTGCTGTTCGCCTATACGCCGTTCCTCAACGGCGACCCGGCCCAGGCGCTGTATATCTTCGGGTTCGCCATCCTCGGTCTCTACGCGGTGGTGGCGGCGATCGAAGGCCACGCCGAGGCCCCCTACCCGCTGGTCGTGCGGCCGGTGCTGGCGATCATCGGCGCGCTGCTCCTCTGGCCGGCGGGACCGGCGGTGAATATCGCCGGCTCGGCGTTGCTGATCGGCTTCTTGGTGTGGAACGTCCGCGTCGACCGGCGACTTGCCGCGACCGGGACCGGCGCATAGGGTGTCGGCGACGCGTGGCGGCACAACCGAAGCACGATCGCGACGCGGGGGCACAGGGAGAATTCGACGATGGACATGAAGGGCGAGTACCGCATCGAGGCGCCGCGCCAGACGGTCTGGGAGGCGCTGAACGATCCGGAAGTCCTGAAACAGACGATCCCCGGCTGCGAGGAGATCGTGAAGAGTTCCGACACCGAGATGACGGCCAAGGTCACCGCCAAGGTCGGCCCGGTGAAGGCGAAGTTCCAGGGCAACGTCACGCTGTCCGACCTGAATCCGCCGGAGAGCTATACGATCTCCGGCGAAGGCAAGGGCGGTGCCGCCGGTTTCGCCAAGGGCGGCGCCAAGGTGCATCTGGCCGAGGATGGCGGCGCCACGGTGCTGACCTATGAGGTGAACGCCAATGTCGGCGGCAAGCTGGCCCAGCTCGGCAGCCGGCTGATCGACGGCACCGCCAAGAAGATGGCCGACGATTTCTTCGGCAATTTCGCCCGCCATGTCGGCGGTCCGCCGGTGGCGGCGGAACCGGCGGCAGCGGCCGCGCCGACAGCCGCGGCGGCCCCGCCGCCGAGCGAGGCCCCGAAGCCGGCCCGCGGACTGAGTCCGGTGACCTGGGTCTCCGGTCTCATCGTGCTGGTCCTGCTCCTGCTGCTGATCTTCCAGTTTGCATAGCACCCGAACCGCATTGCGCGGCTTCTGGCCGCTTGACCGGCCCATCCCTGCCCCCTAGCCTTGCGCAAGTCCGGCCCGAGCCGGACGCGGCGCACGGCCGGGCCGGGCGGCGATAACAAAGTCGAAATCGTTACGATTCTGGGGAGGAACGGATGCCTACCACCGTGTCCATGACGGTGAACGGCAAGGCGGTGTCGAAAGAGGTCGAACCGCGCACCTTGCTCGTTCAATTCCTGCGCGAGACGCTCGGCCTGACCGGCACCCATGTCGGCTGCGATACCAGCCAATGCGGCGCCTGCGTCGTCCATGTCGACGGCAAGTCGGTCAAGAGCTGCACCCTGCTGGCGGTCCAGGCCGAGGGGTTGGCGGTGACGACGATCGAGGGTTTGGCCGCGGCCGACGGCACGCTGCATCCGGTGCAGGAAGCCTTTCGCGAGCATCACGGCCTGCAATGCGGGTTCTGCACACCGGGCATGGTGATGAGCGCCGTCGACCTGCTGCAGACCAACCCCGACCCGAGCGAGACGCAGGTCCGCGAATGGCTCGAGGGCAACATCTGCCGCTGCACCGGCTACCACAACATCGTCAAGGCGATCCTGTCGGCCGCCGGCCAATCCGGCGGCGCCAGGGCCGCGGCGGAATAAGGGGGAACGACCATGGCTGACGGCATCGGCGCTCCGGTCCGCCGCAAGGAAGACCGACGTTTCCTCACCGGCAAGGGCCACTACACCGACGACTTCAATCGCCCGGGCCAGGCCCATGCCTATTTCCTGCGCTCGCCGCATGCGCATGCGCGGATCAAGGGCATCGACAAGGCCGCGGCGGAATCCGCCGCCGGCGTCGTGGCGGTGCTGACCGGCGACGACGTGCAGGCGGACGGGCTGGGCGGCCTGATCTGCGGCTGGATGATCAATTCCAAGGACGGCACGCCGATGAATGCCGGGCCGCACCCGGTGCTGGCGCAGGGCAAGGTGCGCTATGTCGGCGACCATGTCGCCGTCGTCATCGCCGAGACCTATGCCCAGGCCAAGGACGCCGCCGAGGCGATCGAAGTCGACTACGAGGTGCTGAAGCCGGCGGTCGAGACGGCCAAGGCCACGGCTGCCGGACAGCCGCTGGTTCATGACGACATCGCCGACAACCGGGTCTTCGATTGGGAGCTGGGCGACAAGGCCGCGGTCGACGCCGCCTTCGCCAAGGCGGCGCGCGTCACCAAGGTCGATATCGTCAACAACCGGCTGATCCCCAACGCGATCGAGCCGCGGGCGGCGATCGGCGACTACGATTCCGGCAGCGAGAGCACGACCCTCTACACCACCAGCCAGAACCCGCATGTGGCGCGACTGGTGTTGTCGGCCTTCATCGGCATCGCGCCTGAGCACAAGCTGCGGGTGATTGCGCCGGATGTCGGCGGCGGCTTCGGGTCGAAGATCTTCATCTATGCCGAGGAGGTCGTTTGCGCCTGGGCGTCGAAGCGGGTCGGCCGGCCGGTCAAATGGACCGGCGAGCGCAGCGAGAGCTTCCTGTCCGACGCCCATGGCCGCGACCATGTGACGACGGCGGAACTGGCGCTCGACAAGGACGGCAAGTTCCTGGCGCTGAAGGTCGACACGGTGGCCAATATGGGCGCCTATCTTTCGACCTTCGCGTCGTGCGTACCGACCTATCTCTACGCCACCCTGCTGTCGGGCCAGTACGCGATCCCGGCGATCCACTGCAACGTCGAGGCGGTCTATACCAACACCGCCCCGGTCGACGCCTATCGCGGCGCCGGTCGGCCGGAAGCGACCTATGTGGTGGAGCGCATCGTCGAGACGGCGGCGCGGGAAACCGGGATCGACCCGGCCGAGATCCGGCGCCGCAATTTCGTGCCGACCGACGCCTACCCGTACCAGACGCCGGTGATCATGACCTATGATTGCGGCGACTACGGCAAGTCGCTCGACGAGGCCCTGAGGTTGGCCGACCACGCCGGCTTCCCCCAGCGCAAGGCAGATTCGGCGAAGCACGGAAAGCTGCGCGGGATCGGCTTCTCCGCCTATATCGAGGCGTGCGGCATCGCGCCCTCGGCGGCGGTCGGCTCGCTGGGTGCCGGCGTCGGCTTGTGGGAGAGCGCGAAGATCCGCTTCAATGCCACCGGCAATCTGCTGGTCTATACCGGCGCCCACAGCCACGGCCAGGGCCACGAGACCACCTTCGCCCAGTTGATGACGAGCTATCTCGGCATCCCGGTCAATGATGTCGAGGTGATCCACGGCGACACCGAGAAGACGCCGATGGGCATGGGCACCTATGGCTCGCGCTCGCTGGCGGTCGGCGGCTCCGCCCTGGTCAAGGCGGCGGAGAAGATCATCGCCAAGGGCAAGAAGATCGCCGCCCATCTGCTGGAGGCGTCGGAAGGCGATATCGAGTTCGCCGACGGCCAGTTCACCGTCGCCGGCACCGACCGGGCGAAGACCATCCAGGAGATCGCCTTCGCCGCCTACGTTCCGCACAACTACCCCGCCGATCTCGAGCCGGGGCTTGAGGAATCGGCGTTCTACGACCCGCTGAACTTCACCTTCCCGGCCGGCACCCAGATCTGCGAGGTGGAGGTCGATCCCGACACCGGCGAGGTCGAGATCGCCAACTTTGTCGCGGTCGACGATTTCGGCACCATCGTCAACCCGATGATCGTCGAGGGCCAGGTCCATGGCGGCATCGCCCAGGGCGTCGGCCAGGCGATGCTGGAAGGCTGCGTCTACGACACGGAATCGGGCCAGCTCGTCACCGGCTCCTACATGGACTACACCATGCCGAGGGCGGACAATCTGCCCAGTTTCAAGATCGGCATGACGACCACGGTCAATCCCAGCAACCCGCTGGGGGTGAAGGGCTGCGGCGAGGCCGGGGCGATCGCCGCGCCGGCGGCGGTGATGAACGCGATCACCGACGCCATCGGCACCGACATGCAGATGCCGGCGACGCCGCTGCGCGTATGGCAGGCGATCCAGGCAGGCAAGACCGCGCAAGCGGCCGAATAGGGAGGGAAACCGAGAGATGTACAGTTTCGCCTATCACAAGCCCTCCTCCGTCAATGACGCGGTGGCGGCGGTCA
>JABDIP010000325.1 GCA_013003675.1 Inquilinus sp. | reverse complement strand
GGCAGGATGCATCAGCGTCAGACCGATTGGGAGGTCGAGAGAGTCCCCCCTGCCTTCCCATCGCACTCGGCGAATGATCGACTCATACGTCGATTCCACTCCCCGACGAGAGGGAGTAGTCGCGATGGCACTGGTTCCCCTCTCCTTGGGGAGAGGGATCGACGCATGCGTCGATCCAGCGCGAAGCCGTGGGAGAGCCTGCCCCCGGCTTGATCGGGGGGTGAGGGGGCAGCACAGTCACCGCAATTCGGGGTCGCCTCGACACCCCTCACGACGACAGCACCCGGTCCAGCCAGCCGAGGAACCCCGGCTCCGGCGCCGGCTCCAGCGCCACGGCACCGTCTCCATCTGGCTCGGCGCGGCGCGGCCTCGGCGGCAGGTATTTGTTGGTCGGCCGATAGCCCATCTCCGGCATCAGGTCGAAGCCGCCGCGCGCCGCGACCAGCTCCGAAACCGCCGAGTCCGGGTCGGCGAGGTCGCCGAAATGCCGGGCCCCGGCCGGGCAGGTGCGCACGCAGGCCGGCTGGCGCTCCGCCTCGGGGATGGTCTCGTTGTAGATGCGGTCGATGCACAGGGTGCATTTCTTCATCACCCCCTCGACCGCGTCGAGCTCGCGGGCGCCATAGGGGCAGGCCCAGGCGCACAACCCGCAGCCGATGCACTTCGCCTCGTCGACCAGCACGATGCCGTCCGCCGCCCGCTTGTAGGAGGCGCCGGTCGGGCAGACGGTGACGCAGGCGGCGTTCTCGCAGTGCAGGCAGGATTTCGGGAAATGCACCGTGCGCCCGGTGGCGGCGTCGCCCGCCTCGAAGCTGTGCACCCGGTTCAGCCAGGAGCCGCTCGGCTCGGCGCCATAGGGGTCGGTGTCGCTGAGCGGCGCCGGATAGCCGCCGGTATTCCACTCCTTGCAGGCGACCACGCAGGCATGGCAGCCGACGCAGGTGTCGAGGTCGATCACCAGGCCGAGGCGCTTGGCCGGCGGGGCGGCGGGCAGGCTGGTCATACGCCGACGGCCTCGACGCTGGTGTAGCCATGGCTGTCTTCGGCATCGTCGTCGGCCGTAGCCGTCGCGCCATAGCGCAACACCTCGGGGGCCGTCGCCAGCCCCGGCGGCGGCTTCAGCGGCGGCAGCGAGTCCTCCAGGCCTTCCTCGGCGGTCGCCGGCTCCAGCCGCACCTTCAGATCGTACCAGGCCGCCTGACCGGTCACCGGATCGGCATTGGCATAGCGATAGCCGTCATCCTGGGCCGGCAGCAGATCGTCGATCAGCGCGTTCAGCAGGAAGCCCTCGGTCGCCTCCGGCGCCTCCGGGTCCAGGCCCCAGGTGCCGGCCCGCTTGCCGATCGCGTTCCAGGTCCACACCGTGTGCGGGTTGACGCCGGTCATAGTGCGGATGCGCGCCTTGACCCGGCCATGCCGGCCGACCACCCAGACCCAGCCATCGTCGGCGAGGCCGAGCCGTGCCGCCAGCTCGGCCGGCACGTAGAGCCGGTTGCTGGTATGAAGCTGCCGCAGCCAGGCGTTCTGCGACCCCCAGGAATGGTACATCGCCATCGGCCGTTGGGTGACCGCGTGCAGCGGCAGATCGCCATGCGCCTCCGCCGCCTCGCCGTCGAACGGCCGGTACCACAGCGGCAACGGGTCGAAATACTCGACGATGCGGGCGCGGTGGCTGTCCGGCGGCTGGACCGGTCCGTGGCCGCTGGCCGCCAGGCGGAACTTCTGCAGCGCTTCGCTGTAGAGCTGCAGCACCACCGGCTCGGCGCTTTCGGTCAGGCCCAGTTCGACCGCGAGGTCGAGATAGGTCCGGTTGGCGAACTTGAAATAGTGCGTCTCGGCCGGCAGTTCGCGGCGCCAGAAACTTCCATTGTCGATATAGCGATGAAGCTGGTCGTTGTTCGGATCGCCGCGGCCGTCGGCCTCGCCCTCCACCCCGCGCCACCCGGCCAGCGGACCGATGCCCGGCTTGCGCTGGTGGTTGACCATATAGTCGGAATAGCCGCCGGGGTATTTCGGCTTGCCGCCCTTGGCCGTCATGCCCGGCAGATGGAGCCGGGCGCCGAGCGCCAGCAGCACGTCCTGGAACGGCCGCACGTCGCGGTCGGGTTTCAGCACCGGGTGGCGGATGGCGTCGGCCACCCCCTCGGCATCGCCGATCGGCCGGTCGAGCAGCGAGATGCAGTCCCAGCGTTCCAGATAGGTGGTGTCCGGCAGCACCAGATCGGCATAGGACACCATCTCGGAATGGAAGGCGTCGGAATAGAGGATATGCGGGATCCTGTACTCGCCGGTCGCCTCGTCCTTGTCGGTCAGCATGGCGATGGTCTCCGCGGTGTTCATCGAGGAGTTCCAGGCCATGTTCGCCATGTAGAGGAACAGCGTGTCGACCGGGTAGGGGTCGCCGCGCCAGGCGTTGCCGATTACGCTGTGCATCATGCCGTGCACGGCCAGCGGGGCGTCCCAGGACAGCGCCTTGTCGATCCGGCTCGGGCTGCCGTCCGGCTCGACCAGCAGGTCTTCCGGCCCGCGCGGAAAGCCGAGTGGCGGCCCCGGCATCGGCTGGCCGGCGGCGATCTGGTCGCTGCGCCCGGTCGGCTTCGGCAGTTGGCCGATATCCTTGGGATAGGGCGGCTTGTAGCGGAAGCCGCCGGGGCAGTCGATGGCGCCGAGCAGGATCTGCAGGATGTGCAGCGCCCGGCAGGTGTGGAAGCCGTTGGCGTGGGCGGAGATGCCGCGCATCGCGTGGAAGGCGACCGGGCGGCCGACCATCCGCTCGTGCCGGCGGCCGGTCCAATCGGTCCAGGGCTGTTCGATCGTCACCGTCTCCTCGAACGCGGCATGCGCCAACTCCGCCGCCAGCCGGCGAATCGTCGCCGCCGGCACGCCGGTCTCCGCCGCGACGGCGTCTGGCGCATGGTGCGGATCGAGGCAGCGCCGGGCCAGCAGCTCGAAGGCCGGCACCGCCTCGCGGCCGTCGGCCAGGGAATAGCGCCCCTTCAGCGCCGGCCGGTCCGGTGGCGGGCTGGCGGCGACCGCCGCTTGCGCCGCCGGGTCCCAGCACAGCGGCCGGCCGTCTTCGCCGCGGGCGAACAAACCGTCCTCCGCCGTGCCAGGCGCGTCGATCACCAGCCAGGGGGCGTTGGTATAGCGGCTCAGATACTCGGTATCGACCCGGCCGGCGGCCAGCAGCTCGTGGATCAAGGCCAGGATCAACAGCCCGTCGGTGCCGGGGGTGATGCCGATCCACTCGTCGGCGATCGCCTGATAGCCGGTGCGCACCGGGTTGACCGCGACGAATTTCGCGCCGCCTGCCTTCAGCTTGCCGAGGCCGATCTTGATCGGGTTGCTGTCGTGGTCTTCGGCGACGCCGAACATCATGAAATAGCGGGTGTGCTCCCAATCCGGCTCGCCGAACTCCCAGAACGAGCCGCCGGTGGTGTAGAGCCCGGCCGCCGCCATGTTCACCGAGCAGAAGCCGCCATGGGCGGCGTAGTTCGGGGTGCCGAACTGGGTCGCCCACCAGGCGGTCAGCGCCTGGCTCTGGTCGCGCCCGGTGAAGAAGGCGAGGCGGCGCGGATCGGTCTCGCGGATCTCGCCCAGCCAGCCGGCGGCGATGTCCAGCGCCTCGTCCCACTCGATCTCGACGAACTCGCCGCCGCCGCGCGGGCCGACCCGCTTCAGCGGCTTGCGCAGCTTGGCCGGCGAGTGCTGCTGCATGATCCCCGCCGAGCCCTTGGCGCACAGCACGCCGCGGTTCACCGGATGGTCGGGGTTGCCCTCGATATAGCGCAGCGCCCCGTCCTTCAGATGGACGCGGATGCCGCAGCGGCAGGCGCACATGTAGCAGGTCGTCGTCTTCACCGCGT
This sequence comes from Inquilinus sp., assembly GCA_013003675.1. Taxonomy (GTDB): domain Bacteria; phylum Pseudomonadota; class Alphaproteobacteria; order DSM-16000; family Inquilinaceae; genus JABDIP01. Next base: position 3,504 of record JABDIP010000325.1, on the reverse strand, counting down.
CGGAGACGGGCGGAGACGTTTCGATCGCGGTTTCGGTCGGCGGAATGGCGGATCTCCTATCGGCCGGGGTGGGGCGGGCGCCGATGATAGCCCCGCGAATCGCCTGCCGCACCGGGTTTTTCTAATATTCCCGACGCCGCGCTCTCCTGCCGTTGCAGTCGGTGGTTGATTTGCCCGCGCCGGCGGTGAAGAATAGGCTTAACAAAGAGTTAACGGCCGGCCGAAGAGGCCGGGCCGACGCTGCCGCCGACATCGGCAGCCAACAAAGCGCGACAGGAGGTCGTCGATGCGCCAGAGAACCCCCACCCTACCGCTCTTTCTCGCCGTGATCGGCGTCGGGATCTGCCTTGCCGGGCCGTCGGCGGGCCAGTCGCGCAGCGACGATCTGCGCGCGCTGGGCCAGATGCTGGCGCTGGTGCCCGACACGGTTGGCGTGCGCCAGGCGCCGATCGTCGTCGACTATGTCGACTATCGGGCGATCGAGGCGGCGGTCGGCGCCCCGTCGCCGGGCAGCCTGGAGGTGCTCGACTCGCTGAGCGCCGGCCAGTTCAAGGCCTGGAGCCGGGCGCTGTCGCGGGTCGAGTTCGATCCGCTCGATCTTGCCAACGCGCTGCCGGGCGAGGCGCTGGCCCGCGCGGTGCCGTACACCACCAGCGGCCTGCGCGGCTATCCGGGCGCGCTCGGTATCGAGTGGTTCGCCATCGACCGCGCGCTCGCCATCGGCGGCCCGCCGGCGCGCGGCACCGTGCTCGGCGGCGGCGACAGGCTGACCGATCTGCGGTCCATCGCCCCGGTGTTGCGCGGCCGCGACTTCGAGGTCCAGTCGATGAACGGCACCCTGGTCTGGCATCGCTTCGACGACCGCGAGATTCGCGCCAAGGCCATGGACGGCCCGGACGATCTCGGCTTCCGCAACACCGATCCGTTCGGCATCCAGAGCGGGCACGCGGCGCGCATCGCCGCGTTGCCGGGGGCGCTGGCCGGCTCCCGCGACTGGGCGTTGATCGCCGACATCGTCGGCGCCGCCGACGGTACGACCCGTTCGCTGGCCGACAATTCGGCCTATCGCGCGGCGGCCGCGGCGATCACCGATGACGGACGCTATGGCGGCATGCTGGTGCGGGCGTTGTTCACCGAGCGGCAATTCACCGCCGGCAGCGTCAGCCGCAACAAGCTGGGCTCGTCCGCCGGCGAGGGCCAGCGCGAGGTCTTCGCCGAAGTGCTGGAAAGCCGGCTGAAGAGCGAACTGCCGCCCTACCGGCTGGCGGTGATGGCCGATCGCCAGGAGGGCCCGAACGAGGTGGCGCTCGTCGCCCTCGTCTATGGCACGCGGGACGAGGCCGAGGCCGCCGCCGCCGCCGTCTCCAGCCGGGTCGGCGATTATGCGCCGCTACTGCAGAAGGTGCCGCTGGCGGATGCCTTCAGCCTGTCCATCGGCTCGCATGTCTACCAGGCGCCCGGCGGCGGCCCGGCGGTGGCGGTGATCACCATGAGCGAGCCGGTCAAGCCCGAGGAGCGGCCGGGCCGGCTGTTCCGCACCCTGCAGACCGGTTTCTTCTTCCTCGAGCCGGAATTCCTGATCGTCTCCGCCCAGTAGGGACGGCCCGGAGAGCGTTGGCGGAGGGCGGCCCCACGGCCGCTCTTTCGCTGTCCTGGCGGCCCTCGGGTTATTAAACACCAAATCTATGTATTGAATAGACGTTCCCGCCATCTAGTGTGTTGATGGGAATAATCCACACTGGATGACGCGAGGGGTCGCCGATGGCGAAGATCCACGTTCTGCACGAAAACGCCGCGTGGCTCGCCCCGCTGCGCGAGGCATTCGCGACCTACGGCCTGCCCTATGACGAGTGGTTCCTCGACCGGGGCATCGTGCGGCTCGACGAGGCGCCGCCGGAGGGCGTGTTCTACAACCGCATGAGCGCGTCGTCCTATACCCGCGACCATGTGCACGCGCCGGAGTTGACCGCCGCCGTGCTCGGCTGGCTCGAGGCGCATGGCCGCCGCGTAGTCAACGACAGCCGCGCCCTGGCGCTGGAGGTCAGCAAGCCGCGGCAATACGCGGCCCTGGCGGCGCAGGGCATCCGCACCCCGCGCAGCGTCGTCGCCATCGGCGGCGCGGCGCTGGTCGAGGCCGCCCGTGACTTCGCCGGCGGCCCGGCCATCCTCAAGCCCGGCCGTGGCGGCAAGGGGCACGGCGTGCGGCTGTTCGACAGCGCCGAGGCGCTGGTCGAGCATGTCCGCTCGGACGCCTACGAACCGCCGGTCGACGGGGTGTCGCTGGTGCAGCAATACATCCGCGCGCCGGAGCCGTTCATCACCCGGGCCGAATTCGTCGGCGGCCGCTTCCTTTACGCAGTCCGGGTCGACACCAGCGACGGGTTCGAGCTGTGCCCGGCCGATGTCTGCGGTCTGGAGGGGGCGCCGCCGAAATTCGCCATCGTCGACGACATCGACCCGGCGCTGAAGGCGGCCTATGAGCGCTTCCTGGCGGCGAACGGCATCGAGGTGGCCGGTATCGAATTCATCGTCGACGCGGCCGGGCAGGCCCATACCTACGACGTGAACACCAACACCAACTACAACGCCGAGGCGGAGGCGCGCGCCGGACGCTCCGGCATGCGCGCCCTGGCCCGCTTCCTCGGCGACGAGTTGGCCCGGGTCGAGGCGCTGCGCGCCGCCGGCTGAGCCCGGCATGGCCGACGGGCAGGAGGCCGGAGCAGGGGGCAGCGCCGCCGATTGGCTGGCGCTGGCCGATTGGCGCCGCCGGATGGCCGAGATCTATGCCCATTTGCGGGCCACCGCCGACAGCAAAGCGGCGTGGCGCCAGTGGCGGGCCGAGCGCGACCGGCTGTTCGCCGAACACCGGCACTCGCCGATACCGCCGGAGGCGCGCCGCCGCTTCGCAGGGCTGCCCTTCTTCGACTATAACCCGGCCCTGCGCTTCGAGATCGCCCTGACCGAACCGGCCGACCGCTCGGCCTTCACCGTCGAACTCGGCGCCGACGGGACGCTGCATTTGCAGCCGGTCGCCCGCACCGAAGGACTCGCTCCGGCGCTCGGCGGCGAGCTGACAATCTATTGGCTCGCCGGCTATGGCGGCGGCCTGTTCCTGCCCTTCGCCGACGCGACGTCCGGCGCCGAGACCTATGGCGGCGGCCGCTATCTGCTCGACGCCATCAAGGGCGCCGATCTCGGCCGCGCCGGCGACCGCCCGATCGTCGATTTCAACTTCGCCTACAACCCCTCCTGCGCCTACTCGCCGGCCTGGACCTGCCCGCTTGCGCCGCCGGAGAACCGCCTGCCGAACCCGGTGCGGGCGGGGGAGAAGGCGCCGTGAGAAACAGGCGTGAACCTATTTCGGCCCTCTGACGACCCGCAAACCCCTCGCCCTCCCGCTACGCGGGGTGAACGTATACGTTCACCCCTCTCCCGCGAGGGGAGAGGGAAAAACCGAGCCTGATCCGTCGGTTGCCCTCTCCCCTTGCGGGAGAGGGAGGGCCC
>JABDIP010000299.1 GCA_013003675.1 Inquilinus sp. | reverse complement strand
GTCCGGCACCCGACGGCGGCCATGGCGATGGCCAATTTCCGCGCGTCGCTGCTGCAGCTGACCGCGCTCCTGGTCGGCGTCATCGTCGACGCGGCGGTGCTATCATAGCACCGAGGAGCGGATCGATCGTGCCCGCACGACGTCTCCTGCAGGGTCTGGCGGCGGCCGGTGCATGCGCCCTCGCCGGCATGGTCGCAGCGACGGCCAGCCCGGCATTGGAGGCACCGCCCTCCGCCTTCGATCCGCAAGGCGCCCTCGCCTACAGTCAGTCGGCCATCGGCCGCAGCATCTCGCCGCACCGTCTCTTGGACGGCACCTCGAACGGGCGACATTTGGCGGAATTCGGCGGCAAGCCGCTGGTCCTCAACCTCGTCTATACCGGCTGCACGCATAGCTGCCCGCTGATCGTGCAGACGCTGTACCAGGCCGTCGAAACCGCCCAGGACACCTTCGGCCCCGAAGCCTTCACCATCGTGACGATCGGCTTCGACACCGACATGGACACGCCGGAGCAGATGCGCGCCTATGCCCGCAGCCAGGGTGTCGACCTGCCGGGCTGGCATTTCTTCAGCGCCGACAAGGCCACGGTCGACCGACTGAGCGGCGAGGTCGGGTTCATCTATTTTCCGTCGCCGAAGGGCTTCGACCATTTGGCCCAGGTGACGGTGCTGGATGCCGAGGGGCGTGTCTATCGCCAGGTCTACGGCGACGCCTTCGAGCCGCCGGCGCTGGTGGAGCCGCTCAAGCAGCTCATCTACGGCCGGCCAAGCGAGCCGCTCAGCATCGAGGGTATCGTCGACCGCGTGCGGCTGTTCTGCACCCTCTACGATCCGGCCAGCGGCCGGTATCGTTTCGAGTGGTCGCTGTTCGTCGGGCTGGTGATCGGCGCCGCGTCCCTGATCGGTGTCGGGACGATCCTGGTGCGCGCCCTGCTGCGCGACCTGAGACGCCAACGCCTATGACGCACCCGACCGAAAGAAGCGGAGACCGAGGAAGGGGACCCTGCCGGAGCTCAGCCGCACGGCGGCGGCAGACCCTGTGAGCTGGCTCAAGAGGTTCCTGCGGTTCGGATTCGAGCGGGCCGAAGCCTTGCTGGATCGCGCCTTCGGGCCTTCCTGGAACCCGCTGCACAACCTCGGCGCGCTCGGCTTCTTCTATTACTGGATCGTCGCCGTTTCCGGGGTCTACCTGTACATCTTCTTCGATACCGGCACGACCGAGGCCTACGACTCGATCGAGTACATGACCCACGACCAGTGGTATCTGGCCGGCGTCATGCGCAGCTTCCACCGCTACGCGTCGGACGGGGTGGTCCTGTTCATGGCGGTTCACATGCTGCGTGAGTTTTCCCTCGACCGCTATCGCGGCGTCCATTGGTTCACCTGGGTCACCGGCATCCCGGTTCTGGGGTTCGTCTTCATCGCCGGCATCACCGGCTATTGGCTGGTGTGGGACAAGCTGGCGCAATACGTCGCGATCGCGAGCACCGAGTGGTTCGACTGGCTGCCGATTTTCGGCGAGTTGATCTCACGCAACTTCATGACGCCCGAGAGCCTGGACGACCGCTTCTTCACGTTGCTGGTCTTCATGCACATCGTCGTGCCGCTGTTCCTGCTGCTGGTCCTGTGGATCCACCTGCAGCGCGTCAGCCGACCGAAGATCAACCCGCCGCGCGGCTTGGCGATCGGCACCTTCCTGATGCTGCTGGCGCTGTCGCTGGTCAAGCCCGCGACCAGCCACGGGCCGGCCGACCTCACCACCGTCGCCGCGGTCGTAAGGCTGGATTGGTTTTATCTCGGGCTGTATCCGCTGCTCGACTATTGGTCGAACGGGGCGGTGTGGGGTGTGATGACCGTCTTGACGGTATTGCTCGCGGCCCTGCCCTGGATGCCGCCAATGCGCCGCGCAGCGCCGGCCGTCGTCGACCTCGCCCACTGCAATGGCTGCACCTGGTGCGCCGAGGATTGCCCCTACACCGCCATCTCGATGGAGCGGCGCAGCGACGGACTGCCGTTCGACAGCGAGGCGGTGGTCGATCCGGACCTATGCGTGATCTGTGGCATCTGCGTCGGATCGTGCCCCAGCGCGACACCCTTCCGCCGAACCGGCCTGCTTTCGACCGGTATCGATATGCCCGACCGGCCGCTCGACGCCCTGCGCAAGAGCATCGACGAAGCGGGGCGGATGCCGGCCGAGGGCAACCGTGTCATCGTCTTCGGCTGCGCGAGCGGTCCCGATATCGCCCATTTGGGTCTGGCCGGGGTGAGCGCGATTGCCCTGCCCTGCGTCGCCCAGTTGCCGCCCTCCTTCATCGACTATGCGCTGAGCCGCGGCAAGGCCGATGGCGTGGTCCTGACCGGCTGCCGCGAGGGGGCTTGTTCCTATCGCTTCGGCCTCGGCTGGACCATCGAGCGCATCGAGCGGACCCGCGATCCCCGCCTGCGCGGCCGAGTCGCGCGTGAGCGCATTGCCTGCCTGTGGCTCGGCATCGGCGGCACCCGCCAACTGGCCCGCGAGATCGACGCCTTCGCCAGCGGCCTGGAGCCGCTCCAGCTTGGACACAAGCAAACCGGCCCGCCGCCGGCGCCGACGACGGCGGTTTCCCTGGAAAAGGCGGGTGGCGATGACTAGGGCGCTCCGGTATGCCGCCCAGGCCGTTCTCTACATCGCGGTGGCGGCGGTGCTGGGCTACCTGTCGGTAGGCCCGTCCTACACCCATTTTCCGCCGGACAAGGCGATGGTCCGCCTCAGCATCGCACACGGCGCCGACCGCCGGGGCGAATGCCGCGAGTTGTCGCTGGACGAGCGGCAACAATTGGCGCCGAACATGCGTGTGCCGATGGTGTGCCCGCGCGAACGGTTGCCCGTTCACGTCGAAATCGACCTCGACGGCGAGCCGCTCTACGTTGCCGATCTGGCACCGACCGGTCTCAGCGGTGACGGCCCGTCGCGCGCCAACAAGGCCTTCGTGGTCGCACCGGGCCGGCATATGATGTCGATGCGATTGCGGGATACCGCGCGCACCAACGGGTTCGATTATGATCGGACCGTCGAGGTCGAACTGGCGCCGCAGCAGCATCTGGTGATCGATTTCCGTCCCGACATCGGCGGGTTTACAATTC
>JABDIP010000289.1 GCA_013003675.1 Inquilinus sp. | reverse complement strand
AGGCCCTGCAGCTTGGCGAAGGCGACGACCGAGCCGGTGAAGGTGATGGCGCCGATCGCGGTGCCGATCGACATCTCGATCAGGCTGCCGACGGCGATGGCGCCGTACTGGCCGATGCCATAGGCGGCCGGGTTGAAGAAGGCGGCGGCGGCGACGAAGACCGCGGCGAGGCCGACCAGGCTGTGGAAGGCGGCGACCAGCTGCGGCAGCGCCGTCATCTGGATGCGCAGCGCGATCACCGTGCCGATCGCGCCGCCGACCAGGACGCCGACGCCGATCATGGTGTAGCTCACCACCTGCGCCAGCATCAGCGTGGTGGCGATGGCGATCACCATGCCGACGATGCCGAACAGGTTGCCGGCGCGCGAGCTCTCCGGCGAGGACAGGCCGCGCAGCGCCATGATGAAGCAGATGGCGGCGACCAGATAGGCGAGGACGGAATAGGTTTCCATGATGCTTTCCCTGTCCGCCTAGGAGCCTGTTCGAGTAATGCTTACGGTCATCACCGCGTCTTCAAGAGCTTGGGTTAGGACGGGGTCGCGCGGCGATGCTGGAGGCATCGCAAGCGGCGCCGGACGACATCCCAAGTTCTTGAAAACGCGGCCCGGCGGGTCGACCAGGGAGATGATGGCCATAAGCATTGCTCGGACAGGCTCCTAACGCTTCTTTTTCTTGTACATCTGCAGCATGCGCTGGGTGACGATGAAGCCGCCGAAGATGTTGACCGAGGCCAGCACCACCGCGCAGAGGCCCATCCAGCTGCTGAAGCCGACCTCGGCCGGGCCGGCGGCGATCAGGGCGCCGACGATGATCACCGAGGAGACGGCGTTGGTCACGCTCATCAGCGGCGAATGCAGGGCCGGCGTCACCCGCCAGACCACGTAGTAGCCGACGAAGCAGGCCAGCACGAAGACGGTCAGCCCGACGGTCAGGAAGTCCGGCCCGCCGGTTGCCACCTCCGGTTGCGTCGTCAGCGCCTGGGCGGCCAGTTCGCGCGCCTGCTCGCCGAGCGCCTCGAGGTCCTCCATCAGCCGCTCGACGGTCTGGTTCAGTTGCTCTTGTTCCATGGGGCTCGCTCGTCGGTCGGGTCTAGTCGTCGGATTCGGGGGTCGGCGGTTTCGGCGCCGAAGCCTTGCGCGCGGCGGGTTTGCGGGCCGCCGGCTTGCGCTTCGCCGCGGTCGCCCTGGGCTTTGGGGCGGCCGGCTTGGCCGGCGCCGGTTGCCGCGGCTTCGCGGCCGGCTCGGATGGCGCCGCACCAGGGGCCATCTCGATTTTCGCCGGTTCAACGGTCGCCGTCACCGGTTCCTGCGGCTTCGCGGGTTTGGCCGCGCCGGCGAAGGCCGGGTGAACGACGCTGCCGTCGCGGGTCAGCGCGGTTCCGGTGATGATCTCGTCGTCCCAGTCGATCGCCAGCTTGCCGCTATCCTTGTCGATCAGCGGGTTCAGGAAGTTCAGCAGGTTCTTGGCATAGAGCGCCGAGGCGTCGACGGCGATGCGGCCGGGCACGTTGGTGTGTCCGACGATCCTGACGCCGCCGACCTCGACCACCTTGCCGGCCTCGGAAAGCGGACAGTTTCCGCCGCGCTCGACCGCCAGATCGACGATCACCGAGCCCGGCTTCATCGACCGCACCATCGCCTCGCTGACCAGCACCGGCGCCTTGCGGCCCGGGATCAGCGCGGTGCAGATGACGATATCCTGCTTCTTGATCGTCTCGGCGATCAGCGCCGCCTGCTTCTTCTGATAGGCCTCGCTCATCGGCTTGGCATAGCCCGCCGCGGTCTCCGCTTGGCGGAATTCCTCGTCCTCGACGGCGACGAAACTGCCGCCCAGGCTCTCCACCTGCTCCTTCGCGGCCGGCCGGACGTCGGTCGCCGAGACGATGGCGCCGAGCCGCCGCGCCGTCGCGATCGCCTGCAGCCCGGCGACCCCGGCGCCCATCACCAGCACCCGGGCCGGCGGCACGGTGCCGGCGGCGGTCATCATCATCGGAAAGGCGCGGCCGAATTCCGCCGTCGCGTCGAGCACCGCCTTGTAGCCGGCCAGATTCGACTGGCTCGACAGCACGTCCATCGACTGCGCCCGGGTGATGCGCGGCATCAGTTCCATGGCGAAGGCGGAAATGCCGGCCTTGGCGTAGGCGGCGATCGATTCCGGCGCGTCGTGGGGATCGAGGATGCCGACCAGCACCGCGCCGCGGACCAGCCGCGCCAGCTCGTCGACCGTCCCCTCGCCGGCCAGCAGCGGCCGGCGCACCTTCAGCACCACATCGGCGGCGCCGACGGCGGAGGAATAGTCCGGGGTGATGCTGGCGCCGGCCTCGCGATAGGCCTCGTCGGTGAAGGCGGCGCCGAGGCCGGCGCCGGTCTCGACGACCACGTTGCAGCCTTGCGCGACCAGCTTCTTCACCGTGTCCGGCGAGGCGGCGACGCGCGTCTCGCCCTGCCGGCGTTCCTGCGGAATGGCGATTTTCATCGGCCCAGAATCCCTTGGGGCATCGAAGGAGAGGGAGGCCGGGCAGACCGCCGGCGCCCCCGACAGAACCGGAGCCGCACCATGCCGCAAGCGCCGCGCCCAATGCAAGCGGCGTTGCGGCCAACCAGGCGCCGCCGGCGATCCCGCTAACCGCCGGTTAAGCCCGAGGCGCGAAACTAGAACAGGTCAAGCGGCTCAACCACCCGGGGAAGCAAGAGATGCGTGCATACCGTCTGGCGATCCTGTCATCGGCCCTGCTGATCGCCGCCTGCAGCCTGTCCGACAGCCTGAGCCTGGGCCCCGGCGCCGCCGACCGCCTGGTCGGCAAGGAGGTGCATGCGGTGCGCGAAGCCTCGCCGCTGTTCGCCGCGGTCAGCGCCGCGCAGATCTTCTCCGGCGATATCGGCCAACGCCGCGGCGTCGGCGATGGCGCGCGGATCGTCGACCAGAACGCCCTGGTCGACCCGTCGCTGCTGGTCGAGGACGCGCTCGCCGCCTATCTGCTGGAGCGCTACGGCGCCGCCGGCGAGGGTCCGGCGATCGAATTCGGCGAAGCCGACAAGCCCGAGGATCCGGCGCAATGGAGCACGACTCGCGCCGAAGACGGGCTGATCCTCGACGTCGAGACCCGGCATTGGGGCTTCGCCTACTTCCCCACCGAGCGCAGCCGGTACCGGGTCATCTACGTCGCCATGGTCCGCATCATCGATGCCGGCACCGGCCAGACCCTGGCCCAGCATTTGTGCGACAAGCGCGGCCCGGACAGCGCCGACGCCGCCCCGACCTACGACGAGATGCTGGACGGGCAGGCGGCGCTGCTGAAGGCCATGCTGGCCCAGCACGCCGCCGGCTGCATCGAGGACGTGACGACCCGGGTGCTGTAGCGACCGCCATTTCCCCGCCACCGGCAGCGGCACGTTCCCGGCGGCGAGCATCCGCTTTTCTTGCCACTTTGCCAGCACGTTGGCGCCGAATTCGGCGATCGATCTCGTCAAGCAGGCGAAGTCGGTGGGGGCGCCGCGCTCGGGTCAATCCGCAACCAACCGACATCCAGAATCGGCGCCGGAAGAATCGCTTCCCAACAAGCCCCTCCGGCACCGCAGCTGAGGCATCGGCGCCCCACTGCGCATCGTGGCCCCGACTTGCAGGCACCGAACCGACCCGCTAGCGTCCGGCACCAGCATCGGAAAGCATGAAGGGTGTCATGCTCGCGCAATCGGCGGCCACGCTCGACACGGTTCGCTCGGCATTTCCGAGCCAGTATTTCGAGCGTGGACTGCGCTATCAACGGCAGGGGCGAGCGACGATCACCAGCCAGCCCGATGGCGGCGACCGGCTGGAAGGGGTGGTTCGCGGCAGCAGGCGGGCGCCCTATCGCGTCGATGTCACCCTGATTGCGTCCCGCAACGGGCACGACGTCATCGGGCATTGCTCTTGCCCGATCGGCTTCAATTGCAAGCACGTCGCCGCGCTGATGATCGAATCGCTGGTCGCCCGGCAGCGTCGTCGCGAGGTCCCGGCCAAGATCGATCCGCTGACGCCCGTACTGCGCAGTTGGCTCGACGCGCTCGACTGGGCCGCTGCGACGGGCACCGACGAATACCCGGCCGGAATTCGACAACGCCTGCTCTACGTGCTGTCGATCAAGACGGACGCGCAGGGTGCCCGCCAGCTTCGGGTCGGACCCCGATCGTTACGGCTGCTCAACGACGGCACCTTCAGCAACCGCGTTTCCAACTATCAGGTCGGAAACATCTTTTCGCCGAACCCGGCCAAGTACCTGCGGCCGATGGATCACGTCATCCTGCGCGAATTGGCGCTCTCCGGGCCCTATTCCGGAGCCGACGACCATCCGATCGATGGCGAAGCCGGATCGGCGTCGCTGGAGCGGATGATCGGTACCGGCCGCTGCCACTGGTTGGCGC
>JABDIP010000282.1 GCA_013003675.1 Inquilinus sp. | reverse complement strand
CGACAACGTCCGCTGGATGAAGTTCTTCACCCTGAAGACCGCCGAGGGCAAGGAGATGCGCTGCCAGACATGCTGGCAGTTCCGCAACAAGGTCGGCGTCAAGTTCGTCTGACCGGCCGGCCCCGGTTGCGCCGCGCTGCCGGCGGCTGCTAAACCGCCGGCACGCTTCAACCGCACGCCCCACCCCCACGCAGGCCCTGGATATCCGCTTTGCTGCGCTCGCTCTACGACTGGACCCTGGCGCTGGCCGGCCACCGTCATGCCCGCTGGGGCCTGGCCATCGTCGCCTTCGTCGAGAGCTCGGTCTTCCCCATCCCGCCCGACGTGGTGCTGATCCCGATGGTGCTGGCGGAACGGCGGCGCGCCTGGAGGCTGGCGGCGATCTGCACAATCGCCTCGGTCCTCGGCGGCATCGCCGGCTATGCGATCGGCTTTTTCCTGTTCGACGCCTTCGGCCGGCCGATCCTCGACTTCTACGGCTATGCCGAGAATTTCGCCCGGTTCCAGGAGCGCTATAACGATTACGGTGCCTGGTGGGTGTTCGGCGCCGGCCTGACGCCGTTCCCGTACAAGGTCATCACCATCGCCAGCGGCGTCACGCGGCTCGACCTGCTGACCTTCATGGTCGCCTCGGTCATCGCACGGTCGGCGCGTTTCTATCTGGTCGCCGCCCTGTTGTGGAAGTTCGGCGAGCCGATCCGCGCCTTCATCGAACGCTGGCTGGGCCCCCTGACGCTGCTGTTCTTCGTGCTGCTGTTCGGCGGCTTCCTCGTCGCTCGCTTCGCCTTCTAGAGCCTGATCCCCCCTCGCCCGGCGGCGCCCATTGGATTATATCGGGACCATGATCGCCAATCTTATCGAATTCGCCTTTCGCCGCGCGGCGGTGCTGCTGCTGATCGCCGCCATGGCGGTGCTCGGCTCGGCGCTGACCTCGCAATATGTCGGCGGGCTGCAGCCTTGCGTGCTGTGCCTCTATCAGCGCTGGCCCTATGTGGTCGTCATCGTCCTGGCGGCGATCGCCCTCGCGCTGCCGCCGCGGGCGCGGGCAGCGGCGCTCGGGCTGGCCGGCCTGGCGCTGTGGGTCGGCGCCGGCATCGCCGCCTTCCATGTCGGGGTCGAGCAGGGCTGGTGGCAGGGCACCGCCGAATGCGGCGGCATCGACTCCGGCGCCGACAGCGTCGACGCCTTGCGCGCGCAGTTGCTTGGGACACCGATCGTGCGCTGCGACGTCGTGCCGTGGTCGCTGTTCGGCATCTCGATGGCCGGCTACAATTTCCTGCTGTCCATCCCCCTCGGCGGCGCCGTCCTGATCGCCGCCCGCCGCCTGACCGGGGAGTCCCGGAGATGAGCCGGCGCAAGACCGCCTCGCCCAAGGCCGACCGCGACGCAGCGGGCCCCGGCCCGCTGCCGGGCACGCCGACCGGCCACCGGCTGATCGACCGCATCGTTCGCGTCGACCATGCCGGCGAGTATGGCGCCAAGCGCATCTACGAAGGCCAGATCGCGGTCCTCGGCGACGACCCGGAACTCGGCCCCCTGCTGCGCCACATGGCCGAGCAGGAGGCCGAGCATCTCCAGGCCTTCGAGAAGCTGATCGTCGAACGGCGCGCCCGGCCCAGCCTGCTGCACCCGCTATGGCATGTCGCCGGCTTTGCGCTCGGCGCCGGCACCGCCCTGCTCGGACCGCGCGCGGCGATGGCCTGCACCGTCGCCGTCGAGGAGGTGATCGACGAGCACTACGCCCACCAGGCGGAACAGCTCGGCGAGGACGAGAAGCCGTTGCGGGACAAGATCGAGAAGTTCCGCGCCGAGGAATTGGAGCACCGCGATATCGGCCTCGACCACGGCGCCGAGCGCACGCCCGGCTATCGCCTGCTGAGCGGCGCCATCAAGGCCGGCTCCCGCGCCGCCATCTGGCTCGCGGAGCGCGTCTGACGCCAGCGCCGGGGCTCGAGCGACAGTCGCAAGCGCCTCAGCTCGTCTCCAGTTCGGAATCCCAGTAAAGAAAATCCCGCCAACTTTCGTGAAGGAAGTTTGGCGGGAAGGCTCGACCATTGGCCTGCAGCTCGAACGTCGTCGGCTGGGCCGGCGCGTTCAGCGGCGTGATGCCGCAGGTTTGCGGCATTCGGTTCCCCTTGCGCAGGTTGCAGGTCGAGCAGGCGGTGACGACGTTCTCCCAGCTCGTGCGGCCGCCGCGCGAGCGCGGGACGACGTGGTCGAAGGTCAGTTCCGGCGTCGGATACCGGTCGCCGCAATACTGGCAGCTGAAGCGGTCGCGCAGGAACACGTTGAACCGGGTGAAGGCCGGCCGCCGGCAGGCGGCGACGTATTCCTTCAGCGAGATGACGCTCGGCAGGCTCATCTCGAAGCTGGGGCTGCGGACGACACGGTCGTATTCGGCGACGATATTGACGCGGTCGAGGAACACCGCCTTCACCGCGTCCTGCCACGGCCACAAGGACAACGGGAAGTAGCTCAGCGGACGGAAGTCCGCATTCAGGACAAGGGCAGGGCAACCATCGGGAGGGGCCGTCAAATCCCACTCCTACCTTGTTGTCTCGACCGCCTCGCCGGGCCAGAGACCCGACCGCGGGCACGCCAATGTCATAAAGCGGCGGCCGGGACGGCGCAACATGCAGGGCAGATTACGGGAGAAACGTCACCGTAGGGTAAATCAACCGGCGAAGCGCTCGGCAAGGAAGCGGCCGCCCAGGGCCAGGCCCTCGGGATCGATGCCATGACCGACGCCGGGGCGGATCGCCGTCGTGACCGTGAAGCCGTTCGCCCTCAACGCCGATTCCGCCGCCGGCAGGGCGGCCACCGGCACGATCTCGTCGGCCGCGCCGTGGATCAGCAGCATTTCGGGCCGCGACACCGTCTCCCGCTCCAACAGATCGCCGCCGAGCAGAGCGCCGGAGAAACCGACCAGACCGGCACAGGGCCGTGGCCGTCGCGGCACCACGTGCAACGCGGTCATCGTCCCCTGGCTGAAGCCGACCAGCGCCAGGCTGGAATCGTCCAACCCGCGCTCGGCCAGCGTGGCGTCGAGAAAGCCGTCGACGATCGGCGCCACCGCGCGGACCCCGGCCAGCATCGGCCCCGGCGTGGGGTCGAGCAGGCTGAACCATTGATGGCCGAACGGCGCCATGTCGCAAGGATATGGCGCGTTCGGCGCAACGAACTCGGCATGCGGCAGGGCCTGCGCCCAATAGGGAGCGAGGCCGATCAGATCCTCGCCATCGGTGCCGAGGCCGTGCAGCAGAACCACGAGTTGGCGGGGCGGGCCGCCGGCGGCCGGCGGTCGCGACGGACCGGTCAGGACAAGGGTCGACATGGCCGCCATCAAGCGGAGCCGGCCGCCGCTTGTCAACGGCCGGTGGCGGCCGACGGCAACGGCGCATCGGTCAGGAGCCCGCAAAGGCTTCCCGTTGGTCCGGCCCTTGCCATCGCGACCCGCCAGGGCGAGCATGCGAACGGACCATTCGAGGGAATGCGAGATGCGCGAGGGCGACGAGCACACCGGTGGCTGCCTGTGCGGCGCGGTCCGGTTCCGGGTCGCCGGCGGGCCGCTCTGGACCGGCTATTGCCACTGCGGGAGTTGCCGCCGCGCGACCGGCGCCCCGGTCGCCGCCTTCGCCGGGTTCCCCGCCGGTCGCTTCGCCTATACCCGGGGCACGGCGACGCGCCGCTCGTCCTCGCCGGGCGTTTACCGTTCCTTCTGCGCGGCCTGCGGGACGCCGCTTACCTACGAGGGCGACCGTTGGCCGGGCGAGGTGCACATCCACACCGGATGCCTGGACGCGCCGCAGGACTTCCCGCCGCAGGGCGAGGCCTTCGCCGAGGAAAAGCTGCCCTGGCTCCGTCTCGGCCCGACCGGCGCTGAGCCGGCGACCTGACCGCCGCCGCTTGACGGCGGGGCGCCCGCACCCGATTTGATCGCCGATGCCGACCACCGAAACCACCCGCTTCGCGCCGAGTCCCACCGGGTTCCTGCATCTCGGCCACGCCTATAGCGCGCTTTTCTGCCGCGACGCCGCCGGTCCCGGCGGGCGCTTCCTGCTGCGACTCGACGATATCGACACCGAACGGTGCCGGCCGGAATTCGAGGCGGCGATCCTCGACGACCTCGCCTGGCTGGGCCTCGCCTGGGAACAGCCGGTCGACCGGCAGACCTGGCATCTGGCGGAGTATGCGGCGGCGCTGGCGGTGCTGGAGGCGAGCGGCGTCGTCTACCCCTGCTTCTGCTCGCGCAAGGGGATCGCGGCGGAGATCGCCCGGATGCCGAGCGCGCCGCACGGCCCGGACGGCGCGCTCTATCCCGGCACCTGCCGCGCCCTCGACCCCGGCGAGCGGGCTGACCGCCTCGCCGCCGGACTGCCTTACGCGCTGCGCCTCGATGTGGCGGAGGCGGCCCGGCGGGGCGGGCCCCTGACCTGGACCGACCACGCCGCCGGCCGGCAAACGGCGCGGCCGGAGCTGCTCGGCGACGTGGTGCTCGGGCGCAAGGAGGGACAGACCGGCTATCATCTGAGCGTCGTGGTCGACGACTATCGCCAAGGAGTGACCGTGGTCACCCGCGGGCGCGACCTGTTGGCGTCGACCCACATCCACCGCCTGCTGCAGGCGCTGCTCGGCATTGACCCGCCGGTCTATCGCCACCATCCCCTGGTGCTGGATGGTGCCGGAATACGGCTGGCCAAGCGCGCCGACAGCGTATCGATCCGGGCCTTCCGCGAGGCCGGGCTGTCGCCGGCGGAGGTGCGGGCCCTGGCCGGGGCGGCGCCGAAGGGTTCCGGCTAGCGCGTCATGCGCTCACGCGAAATCGGTTACGGCGGGCCGGAACTGCATGAAAGGAAGATGCTTTAGCGCCGCAGCGCCTTCAGCATCTCCACATATCCCGGCTCATCCGGGGTCAGCACGCCGTGGCGGATCATGAAATCGATGATCACCGGGCCGACATTGAACTTGAAGTCGTCGGTGTCGCGCAGCCGCGCCAGGATCTCGGCGATCGGCCAGCGGAAAAAGGCCTCGACCTCGCCATCGGTGTTGCGTGGCTCGAATCCCGCCGGCACAGCCAGATCGTAGACGAAGATCACGTCGCGCTTCAGCCCGCCGCGGGCCTCCATCGTATAGGTGATGGCGCCGGCCGGCCGCGCGGTCAGGGCGAGGTCGGGCGGAAGGTCCGCCTCCTCGGCGCATTCCTTGAGCAGGTTCTCGGTCAGGGTCAGCCCGTGCGGCTGGCCGCCGGCGACGATGTGATCGAGTTCGCCCGGCGCGACCAGCCGGTCGCGGGCGCGGCGGCCGATCCACATCTCCAGCCCGTCGGCGCCGTCGACATGGCCGTTCACGTGCAGGCCGAAGGAGAGGATGCCGAACCGGGCCGCCACCCCGCGATCGATCGCGAGCAGGGCCGGCGCCCCCCAATGCGTCTTCACGCTGAACTGCTCGCCGCGCAGTGCCGGCAGCTCGCCCGATTCGGAAAGCCGCGCCACGACCTCGCCGACCGCCTCGGTCCGGGCATCGGGGTCCGACAGCCCGGGCGCCAGCACCAGTTCCTCGCCGTCGGCGACGAACACCGCAGGGTACGCCGCCAGCCGCCGGATCAGCTCAGGGCGCAGCCAGCCGACCGGGGCATCGCCGATGCGAAAATGCCGGTATTGGGATAGGTCGTGCACATTGCACGCCGCGATTCGATCGATCAGTGCCATACTGTCCGGTGTAGCGCGGTCGCGACCGGGCTGCAAAGTCCATTGGCCGGCGCCATGGGGGCGATGTTGGCAAGAAAAATCGCCAACGCGTCGGCACATGCGGAACGCCGCACGACCATGACCGACAACCTGCCCGACGACATTGCCGATCCCGGCCTACGGGCGTTGTTCGCCTATTGGCGCGAGCGATGCCGCGGCGACGCGATACCCGCGCGCCGCGATATCGACCCGACCGATTTCCCGAGACTGCTGCCCAACCTGTTCCTGATCGATGTCCGACAGGAACCGTTCGCCCTCACCTATCGCCTGGTCGGCACCAATCTGGTCGCCCATTTCGGTTTCGATGCGACCGGCAAGGATGTCGGCGGCAGTTTCGCGGGCCCGGATTGGAGCGTCGTCGAACCCGACTACCGGGCCGCGGTCTTCGAGCGACGTCCCTCGGTTCACCGCGACGATTTCGCCACCGCCAATCACCGCCGCCATCGCTATGTGAGACTGCTGCTGCCGCTAGCCGGCGATGGCCATACCGTCGACATGCTGCTCGGCGCCGCGATCTTCGAAGCGGCCTAGCCGCGTCGCCGACCGTCCGGGACGGGAGGACAGGACCGCCGGCGCGCCAAGCGCGACCGCCTCGACACCAACGGTGCCGGACAAGCAGGCGGCGATATGGGCGGCAACGGTTTCGGTCAGACCGTCTATGGCGACCTCGACCGCCAGCCGTGCTCCACCGGGCGCGTCGGCCTGCGTGGCGTGGACCGCGCGCGGCACCAGCCCGCGCTTGGCGAATGGCTCCAAGATGCGGGGCAGCAGGCCCGGATCGGCCGCGGCGGACAGGCGGAAGTGGTGGCTCGCGGACACGCCGCCACCTTCGCGGACTTGAAAGTTCATGACGGGGAATCCCTTCTCGGATGTACGGCGAATGGCGGTCGGTTCCCGATTCTCAGCAGAGAACCGGGCCCCTAATTCGCCGGGCGCATCCAGGAAGGCGGATCATCGCGGAACGCTAATCCGGCGACCGTGCCCCGGTCAAGCCGTCGTTGCCGGACCTCAGCGGTCGGGTCCGCCGGTCTGGCGATTGCCGAGGAACTCGCGGACGAACTCCCGCACGATCATCGCATAGAGCAGGAACAGGACGATCAGGCTGACCACCGCCAGAACGGCCGTCAGCCCGTCGGCCCCGGCGAAGGCGTGCGGCCAGAACATGGTCAGCCAGCCGAGCACCGCCGGCGCCAGGACCAGACCGGCGAAGAAGGTGCGCCACGGTCCACGGCCGAGCAGCAGCGGCGCGATCCCATAGCCGGCGGTGAAGAACAGCGCCCCGGCCACGACGCCGGCCAGCGACGGCAACGGTGCCGAGGCAGCCGATTCGACCGCCATCGCCTGTCGAACCAGCAGCCAGAAGAAGCCAAGCCCCAGCGCGATCGACAGCGCGACAAGCCAGCGCGGCGGCGGCCCCGCCAGCGGCGCGGGCGGCCGTTGCTCTTCCATGGCACTTCCCCTGCAACTTCTTTTTTGCCGATCACGTCGCGCCGGCGTTTGGAGGTCCACTATACCCTAGTGACGGAGTACGGCCCTGGGAATCGGGATCGCCGCGACCTATAGTTCCTGCCATGAGCCCCATCGCCCTGATCCTCGTGGTTCTCGCCATGCTCGCCGTCCTGGCCACGCTGTTCGTCGGCCTGATCGGCATGGCGCGCGGCGGCGAGTTCAACGCCCGCTACGGCAACCGGCTGATGCGCCTGCGCGTCATCCTGCAGGGGGTCGCCCTGCTGCTGGTGATCGTCGCGGCGGCGGCGAGCGCCTGACGACCCGCCGTCCCGTGGTCCGGCTGACACGCATCTACACGCGCGGCGGCGACGCCGGCGAGACCTCGCTCGGCGACGGCAACAGGGTGCCCAAGCACGCGCTCCGGGTCACCGCCTTCGGCACCGTCGACGAGGCGAACTCGGTGGTCGGGCTGGCGCGGCTGCACACCGCCGGCGACGGCGAGGTCGCCGCGATGTTGGCCCGCATCCAGAACGATCTGTTCGATCTCGGCGCCGACCTCTGCCGACCGGAAACCGGCGCGCCGGACGATAAGGCGCTGCGGATCGTCGACGCCCAGGTCGCGCGGCTGGAGGCCGAGATCGACCGCCTGAACGGCGAGTTGGCGCCGCTGAACAGCTTCGTGCTGCCCGGCGGCCGCCCGGCGGCGGCCTATCTGCACCTTGCCCGCACCGTCGCGCGCCGGGCCGAGCGCCTGATGGTCGATCTGGCGGGCCGGGAGAAGGTCAATCCGGCGGCAATTCGCTATGTCAACCGGCTGTCCGACCATCTGTTCGTCCTGGCCCGCTGGGTGAACGACAAAGGCGCCGCCGACGTGGTCTGGGTGCCCGGCGCCAACCGCTAGATCAATGAACGAGAGGCTGATTCGCGCATCGCATCGTCTCGGTGAGATGCGATCAGGCTCTAGGGAACCGCCGCATGACGGCCTCTCGCCGCGTTGACAGCCAATCGGGCACCTCTTATTGTCCGCCGCCCATGCTGCACTGCACTATCGGCCTTCCGACCGCGGCGGATTTCGGGCCCGCGCAAGGCTTCGCCGGCCGCCGGCCACCCTTCCCCCAGGACCTGGCCGCCGCCACTCACAGGGGATCACCATGATAAAGAAGATCGGCATTATCGGCGCCGGCCAGATGGGTAGCGGCATCGCGCATGTGTGCGCCCTGTCCGGCTTTGACGTGAGACTGCTCGACATCGCGCCGGAAGCGCTGGAGCGCGGTGTCGCCAACATCGCCCGCAACCTCGACCGTCAGGTCGCCAAGGGCAAGGTCAGCCAGGCCGACCGCGATGCCGGGCTCAAGCGGATCGCCACCGGCGTCGACTATGCCGCATTCGGCGATTGCGACCTGGTCGTCGAGGCGGCGACCGAGAACGAGGACGTCAAGCGCGAGATCTTCAAGACCCTGGTGCCGCATCTCAACAAGGACGCGCTGGTCGCGACGAACACCTCGTCGATCTCGATCACCCGCCTGGCCGCGAACACCGACCGACCGGAGCGCTTCATCGGCATGCACTTCATGAACCCGGTGCCGGTGATGCAGTTGGTCGAGATCATCCGCGGCATCGCCACCAGCAAGGAAGCGTTCGATACGATCCGCGACCTCACCGTCAAGGTGGGCATTACGCCGGCTTCCGCCGAGGATTTCCCGGCCTTCATCGTAAACCGCATCCTGCTGCCGATGATCAACGAGGCGGTCTACACCCTCTACGAGGGGGTCGGCTCGGTGACGGCGATCGACACCTGCCTCAAGCTCGGCGCCAACCACCCGATGGGGCCGCTCGAACTGGCCGATTTCATCGGGCTGGACACCTGCCTGTCGGTGATGAACGTGCTGTATGACGGCCTCGCCGACAGCAAGTACCGGCCCTGCCCGCTCTTGGTGAAATATGTCGAGGCCGGCTGGCTCGGCCGCAAGACCGGCCGCGGTTTCTACGACTATTCCGGCGACACGCCGGTGCCGACGCGGTAGCGCACCTGTCCCCGCAAGAAGCGGGTGGCGGGGCGG
>JABDIP010000265.1 GCA_013003675.1 Inquilinus sp. | reverse complement strand
CGGCCCTGGCGCGCCTCCTCGACGATCTCCTCGATCGGCGACAGGACGCCCTGGTCCTCGGGTTTCAGCCGCGCGTCGCCAGCAGCCGCGCCACGTAGCGCGCCAGCATGTCGGCTTCGAAGTTCACCCGGTGACCCGGCCTTAAGAGATCGAATGTCGTGCATTTCCGCGTATGTGGAATGATGTTGACGCCAAAATGGGTGTCGCCGTCGCCCTTGTCCATAACCTCGTTGACGGTCAGCGATACACCGTCGAGGGCAACCGACCCCTTGGGCGCCACATAGCGTCCGAGCGCCTTCGGCAGGGCGAAGCCGAACCGTACACTATCGCCCTCCGGCCGGCACTCGGTAATGGTCGCCAGCCCGTCCACATGGCCATAGACGAGATGCCCGCCGATCTCGTCGCCGAGCCTCAGCGACCGTTCAAGGTTCACCCTGGTGCCGACGCGCCATTCGCCCAGCGTGGTCTTCGACAGCGTCTCGGCCGAAACCTCGACACCGTAGCGGCCGGGCTGCTTGTCGATGACGGTCAGGCACACCCCGCCATGGGCGATCGAGGCGCCGATCTCGATGCACGCTGTGTCGTAGGCCGTCTCGACGACGAAGCGCGTGTCGCCCCGCGCCTCGATTTCGGCGATCCGGCCGATATCGGTGATGATCCCGCTGAACATGGCTCCCTCTCGGCGGATTGGCCGCCGAACTCGCTCGCCGGATGTGCATGATTGGGGGCCGCCCCGTCAATGGCGGTTCGCACCTAGTCCGATGTCGCCGCTTGACACCGAAAGCGCTTTCCATGCTGGCTGCGCGCGGTGACGGGATTCTGGAGACATCCGATGCCTTTCGAACTCTGGCTCGCTTTCGCCATCGCCAGCACCGTCCTGCTGGTGGTCCCCGGGCCGACGGTGATGCTGGTGGTCAGCTATGCCCTCGGGCGCGGTCGGGCCAGCGCCTGGGCCACGGTGCCGGGTGTCGCGCTGGGCGACTTCACCGCGATGACGGTGTCGCTGGTCGGCGCGGGCGTCGTGCTGGCCGCTTCGGCGACCCTGTTCACCGTGTTGAAGCTGGTCGGCGCGGCCTATCTCATCTGGCTGGGGATCAAGCTCTGGCGCGCCAAGCCAACCGTCGACCCCCTGACCGGTGCCAAGCGGGACATCGGGCGCCGCTCCATGTTCTGGAATGCCTATGTGGTGACCGCGCTTAACCCGAAAAGCGTCGTCTTCTTCACCGCGTTCGTTCCGCAATTCATCGCGGCCAATCAGCCGCTGGTGCCCCAGCTCGCGATGCTGGAGGCGACGTTCCTGACCTTGGCGGCGGTCAGCGCGGCGCTCTGGGCGATCCTGGCCGGCGAGATGCGTGCCCGTTTCCGCAGTCCGGCGACCGTGCGGCTGGCAAACCGCATCGGCGGCAGCGTCCTGATCGGTGCCGGGCTGCTGACCGCGGCGGCGCGGCGGGTCGCATAGGTCGCCCTACTCCGTCCCTGACCGGGCTTCGACAAGATTGTCGCCCCGCGCGCGGCGGTAGATAGAGGCATTGCCGTTTCATCGGGCCCGGCATGAGGTGAATCATTGGATTTGGCCGCGGCGGTGATATGACTGCGACCTTGTCCGACCCTTCGCCGAACAGGAGGCCACGCCATGAACCCGCACGGCACTTTCATCTGGAATGAGTTGGTCACCACCGACCAGGAGCGCTGCGGCGCGTTCTACGGCGCCCTGCTCGGCTGGACCCGCAAGGACGTCGACATGGGGCCGATGGGCACCTACACGCTCTTCCAGCAGGACGGCCGGGACGTTGCCGGCATGATGGACCCGACCACGGAGTATTCCCGCGCCCGACCGCCGCATTGGAGCGCCTACGTCGCCGTCGACGACATCGATGCCTGTTTCGAGCGGGTGGCCGCCCTGGGCGGCGAAATCATCGCCGCGCCGGAGGACATTCCGGGGGTCGGGCGCGTCGGCATGATCGCCGACCCGACCGGCGCGCCCTTGTGTTTCATGACGCCCATCGAAGAGGTGCAAGAGCCTTAGGCCCACGCGCCGCCGGTTCCGTCCCTGGCAACGCGCACCGGCCTTTCGAGGAACGGTCGGCCTCAACCTCCGCCTTTCACCCGGCTTGTGGACGAAGCGCGAGCCGCATCATCGGCTTGTGAGGAGCCGTGCGTTGCACGACCTTGAAGCCGAGGCGCGAGAAGGTCGACGCCATGCCTCCGAAGATGACCGATGGATACTTCTCCTCGCTCGTCTCCCAAGGATAGGCTTCGAGGGTAAGGGCGCCGTGGTCGCGTGCGAAAGCGATCGCCGCCTTGGTGAGCACGGTCGTGAGGCCCCGGCCGCGATGCGTCGGACGGACGACGAAACACGCAAGCGACCAGACGCCGTCGATGCTCAGGCCGGTCTTGAAATACCGTGATTTCGCAAGGCCGGGCAGGTGCGAGCGCTGCATGACTCGGCACCAGCCGACCGGCTCGCCCGCGTCATAGGCGAGGAGCCCCGGCGGCGGCCCCCGATCGACGATCTGCCGAAATGCCGATCCGTTCCTCGCCTTGCTGCCGCCCTTCGCTCCTTCGCCCCATTCCCGAGAGCTGGGCAATGTCCAGTACATGCACCAGCAGCCGCCGATCCCGCCTCGACCGAGGACCGAGACCAGATCGTCCCACCGGTCCGGCGTCAGCGGCTCGATTCGGAAGTCGTCGATTTCCATGACGTCCTACTCCGCCCGGACGTAACTTTCCCAGAGGTCCTCGCCGGCGCTGCGCACGTCGATTCGGGCGAACCGCACCTGTTGATCCACCGCATCGACCCCATAGGCCTGAAGCGCCGGGACGCCGTCACCGCCCATCAGCGTGGCGGCGCGGAACCATTCCAGCCGGTCGACCAGCCCGCCGCCGACCAGGGCGGCGGCGAGATGCGAGCCGCCCTCCACCAGCAGGCGCGTGATGCCGCGCCCGCCCAGCATTCGCAGACCGGCCTCCAGATCGACGTTGCCGGTGCCCTCGGCGCCGACCTCGATCACCTCGACACCACATTCCCGATAGGCATCGAGGCGGGGGCCGCCGTTTTCGGCCAAGGTTATGAGCCACGTCGCCTGTCGGCCTGCGTCGCGCACCAGACGCGAGGTCAGCGGCAACCGCAGCCGGCGGTCGACCACCACCCGCACCGGCGAATGATCGGCCATGCCCGGCAGCCGGCAGGTCAATTCCGGATCGTCGGCCAGTGCCGTGCCGCTGCCGACCATGATCGCGTCGTGGGAGGCGCGCAACGCATGTGTCCAGTCGCGCGCCACCGGGCCGGAAATCCAGCGACTGGCACCGGTGTGGGTGGCGATGCGACCGTCCAGCGTGGTTGCCAGCTTCAGGGTGACCACCGGGCGGCCCCGCTCGATGCGGCTGAAGAAACCGGCATTGAGCGCGCGTGCTTCGGCGCCGCGCACCCCCACGGTCACGGCGATTCCGGCCTCCTCGAGCGTCGCCGTACCGCGGCCATCGACCCGCGGGTCGGGATCGCGCGCGGCGATCACCGCGCGGCCGATGCCGGATTCGATCAGCGCCTTGGCGCAGGGCGGCGTCTTGCCCGCGTGGCTGCAGGGTTCAAGCGTGACATAGGCGGTGGCGCCACGGGCGCCGCCGGACGCCACCGCCCGCCGCAGCGCCTCGGTCTCGGCATGCGGCCGCCCGCCGACGCCGGTCCAGCCGCGCCCGATGATCCGTCCCTCGCGCACCAAGACACAGCCAACCGCGGGGTTCGGCCAGACCCGGCCCAGCCCGCGCCGCGCCAGGGCCAGCGCGGGGCCCATGAAACGGGAATCTTCAGGCGGGGGTGGCGGCGGTGCCGCGGCGCCGCCGTTCCTGCGGCTCAATCCGCCTCGATCCGCAGCTTCTCGACGAATTCGTTGAAATCGCCGGGCTCGCGGAAATCCTTGTAGACCGAGGCGTAGCGGACATAGGCGACCTTGTCCAAACTGGCCAGGGTCTTCATCACCATTTCGCCGAGCGCCTTCGACGGAATCTCGCTCTCGCCGGTGCTCTCGAGTTGGCGCACCATCGAATTGACGATCCGATCGACCCGCTCCTCCTCGACGTCGCGCTTACGCAGGGCGATCTGCAACGAGCGGACGATCTTGTCGCGGTCGAAGGTCTCGCGCTTGCCGTTGGTCTTGATGACCGTCAGCTCGCGCAGCTGGATGCGTTCGAAGGTAGTGAAGCGGGCCCCACAACTCGGGCAGTACCGCCGGCGGCGGATCGCCGAGTTGTCCTCGGTCGGCCGGGAGTCCTTTACCTGGGTGTCATCGTGACCGCAGAACGGGCATCGCATGGGTCGGCGGCTCCATTATGTTTCAGCGGGCGTCCGGATAGACCGGGAATCGCTCGCAAAGCTGACGCACCCGTTGCCGTATCGATTGCTCCGTGGCGCTGTTGTCGTCCCGATTGGCGGCCAGCCCATCGAGCACTTCGACGATGAGTGCCCCGACCTGGCGAAATTCCGCCTGACCGAAGCCGCGTGTGGTGGCGGCCGGGCTGCCGAGCCTGATGCCGGAGGTGATGGTCGGCTTTTCCGAATCGAACGGGATGCCGTTCTTGTTGCAGGTGATGCCGGCGCGCTCCAGGCCGTCTTCTGCAAGCTTGCCGGTCAGCCCCTTCGGCCGCAGATCGACCAGCAGGAGATGGGTGTCGGTGCCATTCGAGACGATCTCGCAGCCGCCTTTCAAAAGCGCAGCGGCAAGCGTCTTGGCATTGTCGACGACGCTGCGGGCGTACGATTTGAAGGCCGGCTGAAGGGCCTCGCCGAAAGCCACCGCCTTGGCGGCGATCACATGCATCAGCGGACCGCCCTGCAGGCCCGGGAAGATCGCCGAGTTGATCTTCTTCCCCAGCGCCGGGTCGTTCGACAGGATCAATCCGCCGCGCGGGCCGCGCAACGTCTTGTGGGTCGTCGTCGTCACCACATGGGCGTGCGGCAGCGGGCTGGGATGGGCGCCGCCGGCGACCAAGCCGGCAAAGTGCGCCATATCCACCATCAGATAGGCTCCGACGCTGTCGGCAATGGCGCGGAACCGGGCGAAATCGATGACGCGCGGATAGGCCGAACCGCCGGCGATGATGAGCTTGGGCTGATGCTGGCGGGCCAGCGCCTCGAGCTCGTCATAGTCGATCAGCGCGTCCTGACGGCGCACCCCGTATTGCACCGCGTGGAACCATTTGCCGGACAGGTTGGGCGCCGCGCCGTGCGTCAGGTGACCGCCGGCCGCCAGCGACATGCCCAGGATGGTGTCGCCGGGCTTGATGAGGGCCAGCATCACCGCCTGGTTCGCCTGCGCCCCCGAATGCGGCTGCACATTGGCGAATGCGCAGTCGAACAGAGCGCAGGCGCGCTCAATGGCCAGTTTCTCGGCGATGTCGACATACTCGCAGCCGCCGTAGTACCGCCGGCCGGGATAGCCCTCGGCATATTTGTTCGTCAGGACCGAGCCCTGTGCCTCGAGGACCGCCCGGGAGACGATATTCTCACTGGCGATCAACTCGACCTGATAACGCTGGCGGTCCAGCTCCTGCCGGATCGCGTCATACAGATCCGGGTCCGACTCGGCGACACCGGCGGCGAAGAAGCGGTCGAAATCGGCGACGGCCGATTCTGGAGAGGACGTCATCTGGGCTGATTCCCCGACCCGGTGGCAAGTTTGGCGACACGCCTGTCGTGGCGGCCGCCTTCATACTCCGTAGACAGAAAAACCGAAAGACAATCCTGGGCGACTTCAGGGCCGATCAGCCGGGCGCCGAGAACCAGAACATTGGCGTCGTTGTGTTGTCGAGAGAGCCGGGCCGATGTCGTGTCGTGGCACAAAGCAGCGCGAATCCAATCGTGCCGGTTGGCGGCGATGCTGATGCCGATGCCGGTTCCGCACACCAGCACGCCGCGTTCGGCACGTCCGACGCGCACCGCCTCGGCGAGTGCGAAGGCGAAATCGGGATAGTCGACCGATTCCGCGCCGTCGGTCCCGAGATCGAGAACCTCGATCCCCGCTCCAGCCAGGAATTCGCGGAGCGCCTGCTTCAGGGGGTAACCGGCGTGATCGGAGGCGACGGCGACGGCACCTTGCGACATGGCGTTGACTTTCTACTCTTTGGCGACTTCTTCGAAGAACTGGTCAGGCGCGACAAGCATCGGTGGCGAAACGGCGCGATCTTCGCACAAACGGCGGCCAGTCTTCCAGTTTGTCGACGTCCACACGCGGCGGCGGCCGGTCGCCATCGGCGTGTACAACGCCAATGCAATAAAACCTGACAAACCATCCGCCAAAGCCGGGCAACTGGGCGATGCCTTTGCAGCGCTGCACTCGCTGGTAGCCATGCTTCGGCCCGCTGATAGTTTCTATTATTGCGCTTCGCGCGTGTTTCTTTGAGAAAGTCGGATTTTTAGTTGACAACGATAATGCACGATGTATCTCTGGAGCACCTACTAACTTCCCTCGACAGGACGGACTAATATGAGCGAAGAACAAAATAGGGAGACATCAATTCCGAAAGCCGATTTGCTGCGTATGGCCACGGATGTTGTCGCGTCCTATGTAAGCAATAACGCTGTCGGTCCTGACCAACTTCCGGACCTTATTAACTCGGTGCACAACACGCTGAAGGGCGTTGAAGGTGGGGCTGCCGCGGCGCCCGAGTTGCCGCTCAAGCCGGCGGTGCCGGTGCGACGGTCGGTCCAGCCCGACTTCATTGTCTGTCTCGAGGACGGCAAGAAGCTCAAGATGTTGAAGCGCCACTTGCGCACGACATACGATATGACACCCGACGAGTATCGGGCGAAATGGGGACTGGCCGCCGACTATCCGATGGTCGCGCCGAACTATGCGGCGCAGCGGTCCGCCTTCGCGAAGAAGATCGGTCTCGGCCGCGGCGCCCGTGGCGCGGCCCGGAAGAAGACCCGGAAATAGCCGCGACGGCCGATCGCCTCACCGGCGATGAACGATCTGACGCCGATCCCTTCGATCGGCGTTTTTTCGTCATGAGCGGTTTTTCGTCATGACATAGTCCAGCTTTGCGATTGCGATCCGGCGCAGTTCCGCCTCGCCGGCATTGGCCGGACCGAGGAACGATACCTCGGTCAGCGATTCGGAATCGATTGCCGTCACCTTGACGGAGCGGCCGATCCGGCGGAATTCGAACAGGGTCTCTCGCTCACCGGTCATCCTGTGCGCACCATGACGGCCGCGCGACCGACCCTGTCGGCGAATCGGCCCGGGCGGCCACCACCGGACGTGGCGAGCAGACGGCCTTGGCAGGCATGCGATCAGGCGGCGCTGGGCGCTCCGCCGATGGCATAGCCGAGACGACCGACCAGATACCGCTCCATATCGATCAGCGAGCGATTGAGTTCGGTGATCGATGTCTCGCTGATATTGGCCGAATTCAGCCCTTCGACCTGACGCTCGAACATCTCGCGCAGCTTGTCCCGCAGGGCGAGCCCCTTTTCGGAGAGCCGGACACGCACCGAACGGCGATCATGGAGCGAACGTTCCTGAACGAGATAGCCGTTCTCGACCATCTTCTTCACGTTATAGGACACGTTCGAGCCCAGATAGTAGCCGCGCGCCGTCAGCTCGCCGACCGTCAGGTCGTCGTTGCTGATGTTGTACAGAATCAGGCTCTGTACGTTGTTGATGTCATGGATTCCGCGCCGTTCGAGCTCAGCCTTCACAAGCTCGAGGAACTGGCGATGAAGCCGTTCGATCAACAGGATACTCTGATAATAGGGGTGCTGCACCACAACCCTCCTACGGGGATCGCGATTCGAAGGTTCGACGAATCATCGTCAAATATTAGGATAACTTTGCTAGCTAAACCTTAACCAATCATTGCCCGGAGATCATCTTAAAGATACCCGAGAAATCTCGATCCGCCTCCCCACCGTTGCAGAAAAGTGCATAGAGGGCCGCCGCCTCGGCGCCGAGAGGGGTCGCGGCGCCTACGGTATGCGCCGCTTCCTGCGCCAGCTTCAGGTCTTTCAGCATCATCGCGGCGGTGAATCCGGGCTGGTAGTCGCGGTTGGCCGGCGAGGACGGAACCGGGCCGGGGACCGGGCAATAGGATGTCAGCGCCCAGCATTGGCCGGAACTCTGGGAACTGATATCGAAAAGTTTCTGGCGGTCGAGGCCGAGCCGGTCGGCGAGCGCGAATGCCTCGCTGGCCGCGATCATCGAAATCCCCAGCACCATGTTGTTGCAGATCTTCGCCGCCTGGCCCGCCCCCGCCGCGCCGGCGTGAACGATCGTCTTGCCCATGCAGGAAAGGACCGGCTCGGCTCGGCGATAGGCCGCCGCATCGCCGCCGACCATGAAGGTAAGGCCGCCGGCATCGGCACCGGTCACCCCGCCCGAAACCGGCGCGTCCAGCATCTGGAAGCCGGCGACCGTGGCGGAGCCGGCAACGGTGCGGGCCGTCTCCACATCGATC
Source organism: Inquilinus sp. (assembly GCA_013003675.1). GTDB lineage: Bacteria > Pseudomonadota > Alphaproteobacteria > DSM-16000 > Inquilinaceae > JABDIP01. Next base: position 2,390 of record JABDIP010000265.1, on the reverse strand, counting down.
GTGGAACTGTCGACCAGCAAGGCTCCGGGCGTCGCGGCCCCGAGAATTCCGCCCTCGCCGCCATAGACCTCCCGCACATGACGCCCGGCCGGCAACATGGTGACGACCAGTTCGGCTCCGGCAACCGCCGCCGCGGTTGACGCGGCCGGTTTCACGCCATCGCCTGCGGCCCCCTTCAGATTGTCGGGCATCGTGTCGAAACCGGTCACCGAATGGCCGGCCTTCACCAGGTTGCGTGCCATCGGCCGGCCCATATTGCCAAGCCCGACAAAGGCGATCTCGGTCATCGTGCTGCCCTCCTCTCCTCAGCGGCCCCCGCCATCAGTCGGCGGCCTCCGACCCCGGCGCCAGATCCCGGCCACCGAGCGGCGCGAAATACCGGTCGACCGTCGCATCGTCGACCGCCGCCAGTTCCGCCGGTCGCCAGCGCGGCGTCCGGTCCTTGTCGACGACCACCGCGCGGATTCCCTCGAACAGGTCATGTCCGGCGAGGCAGGCCTGGCTGAGCCGGTATTCGACGGTGACGCAAGTGTCGTAATCGAGGTCGCGGCAAAGCCTCAACTGGCGCAGCGTAACCTTCAGACTGGTTGGCGACCCGCGCAAGATGTCCGTCCGCGCCGTCGCCGCCCAATCATCGTCGGCGATTGCCAGCGAGTCGAGGATGGCTTCGACGCGGTCGAAGGCGAAATGCCGATCGATCGCCGGCCGGGCCGCCGCCAAGGGCGCCGCGCCGGGGTCGCCCCCGTGTGCGGCCAGGATGCGGTCGACGACGACCGACGCGTCATCGTGCCAGTCGGCCGCCGCCAGATCGTCGACGACCGCTTCCAGCGCGGCGGTCGGCAGGTAGTGGGTGGCGATGCCGGCATAGAGCGCGTCGGGTGCCTTGCCGCGATAGCCGGTCAGGCCGAGATAGACGCCGACCTCGCCGGGACAATGCGCGAGAAACCAGCCGCCGCCGACATCGGGGAACAGCCCGATGCCGCATTCCGGCATGGCGAAAAACGTTCTTTCGGTCGCCACCCGGTGCGAGCCGTGGACCGACAGTCCGATCCCGCCGCCCATCACCACGCCATCGATCAATGCGATATAGGGCTTGGGGAAGTGATGAATGCGCCAGTTCAGCACGTATTCGCGGCGGAAGAAGTCGCGCTCCGGATGCTCGGCCACCATGGCCGACGCCTTGGCCCCGGCCTCGTAGAGCGTGTGAAGATCGCCGCCGGCGCAGAAGGCCCGGTCGCCCGCCCCGCGCACGACGACCGCCCGAATCGCCGGGTCGGTTGCCCAGCGCCGCAACAGCGGGTCGAGGATGCCGATCATTTCGAGGCTGAGAGCGTTCAGCGCCCGCGGCCGGTTCAGCGTGATCACCCCCAACGGGCCGCGCGTCTCGACCAATACCGGGTCCGTTGTCGCCATCTGTCCTTCCATGTCGCTCTACGCGGACAACAGTTGACGGGCAACGATCAGCCGCATGATCTCGTTGGTCCCCTCGAGGATCTGATGCACCCGCACATCGCGCAGATAGCGCTCGATCGGATATTCCTTGATGTAACCGTAGCCGCCGTGGAGCTGCAGCGCCTCGTTGCAGACCGAAAAGCCGACATCGGTCGCGAATCGCTTCGCCATCGCGCAGCGCAGCGTCGCGTCCGGATCGCCGGCGTCGAGCGCCGCCGCCGCCCGATGCACCATCAACCGCGCCGCTTCCAGTTCGGTCGCCATGTCGGCGAAGCGGAACCGAAGCGCCTGGAACTCGGCCAGGGCGCGGCCGAACTGGCGCCGGGACAGCAGGTGCTCGCGGGTCGCCTCCAGGCATGCCCGGGCGCCGCCAAGGGAACACGCGGCGATGTTCAGCCGGCCGCCGTCCAGCCCCATCATCGCGATCTTGAAGCCGTCGCCTTCCTCGCCGAGCCGGTTGGCGACCGGAACCCGGCAGTTCTCGAAGATGACGGCGGCGGTCTGCTGGCTGTTCCAGCCCAGCTTGCGCTCCTTCTTGCCGAATCCGAGCCCGGGCGTCCCGGCCTCGACGACGAGGGTGGAGATGCCCTTGGCCCCCGCGGCGCCGGTGCGCGCCATCACCACATAGACATCCGAGGTGGAACCGCCGGAGATGAACGCCTTGCTGCCGTTCAGCACATAGTGGTCGCCGTCCCGATCGGCCCGGGTCGCCAGTCCGGCGGCGTCCGACCCGGCGTCCGGCTCGGTCAGGCAATAGCTGGCGAAATGCTCCATGGACATCAGCCTGGGCAGGAACCGGGCGCGCTGATCGTCGTCGCCGAAGCGGTCGATCATCCAGGACGCCATGTTGTGGATCGAGATATAGGCGGCGGTCGACGGGCACGCCGCAGCCAGTTCCTCGAAGATCACCACCGCATCCGCACGCGTGAGATCCGAAC
>JABDIP010000250.1 GCA_013003675.1 Inquilinus sp. | reverse complement strand
GTCCGGCAGCGGCAGGCCACGTGCCTGCACCCATTCCTGCAACGCGGTCTTGGCGTCCAGAGGTGGCCGCCGATGGCGGTCGATCACCTCGGCGAAGGCCGACCGCACGAACCGCCGCGCCGCCTCCAACCCGCCATCGAGATAGAGCGCCGCGATCACCGCCTCGCAACCATCGGCGAGGATCGCCTCGTTCTCGCGACCGCCGTATTCCGCCTCGCCGGCGGAAAGGATGAGATGGCGCCCTAGCTCTATACCGCGGGCGATCTCCGCCAGGGTTTCGCGCCGGACCAAGTCGGTGTGTCGTCGCGACAGCGCGCCTTCGGGCTCGTCCGGAAAACGCTCCAGCAGCCACTCGGCGACGACCAGCCCAAGCACCCTGTCGCCGAGAAACTCCAGCCGTTCATAGCCGAAACTCGCGCCGCCACGGGCCTGCGGGTCGGTACTCGGATGGGTCAGTGCCTCGCGCAGCAGCGCCGGCCGTGCGAACCGATGCTGCAACAGCACCGACAGCGCATCGCGACCCGCCTGACGCTCGGCTGTCATCGTCCTCAATCGATACCGGTGAACATGCGGTCATAGCGGATCGCCCAGGGCCATTTCCAGACCTCCCAAAAACGGGTGTCGTCGCCCAGGCTGAACCAGATCACCTCGGCTCTGCCGATCAGGAATTCCTCGTTCACGAACCCGACCGAGAACCGGCTGTCGGAGCTGTTGTCGCGATTGTCGCCCATCATGAAGTAGCTCTTCTCGGGCACGACGAACTCGCGGGTATTGTCACCCTGGCCGGTATCGGTGAATTCGAGGATGTCATGGACGAGGCCGTTCGGCAGAGTCTCGGCGTAGCGTACCGCAGCGAATGTCCGGGTCGGCCCGGTTTCCTCCTGTTGCGCGCCCTTCGGCTCGCGCAGGACCGGCGTGTCGTTGATATGCAGGATGCCGCCGGAGACCCGGATCCGGTCTCCCGGCAGGCCGACCAGCCGCTTGATATAGGTCTGCGAGGGATCGCTTGGCAGCTTGAAGACGATGACGTCGCCGCGCTCCGGCACGCTGTTCAGGATCCGTCCGTCGAACAGCGGCAGGCCAAAGGCGACGGAATACTTGCTGTAACCGTAAGAGAACTTCGACACGAACAGGAAGTCGCCTTCCAGCAGCGTCGGGATCATCGAGCCGGAGGGGATATTGAACGGCTGATAGGCCAAGGTGCGCACGCCGAGTGCGATCAACAGCGCATACACGATGGTGCGGACGGTTTCCCCGAGCCCGCTGGAGGCCTTCTTATCGGTCATCTTTCTCGGTCCGGCTGTATCGCGGTGGCGATCTTGTATCGTCGTCCGGTCGGGCGCTGTCAAACCTGGAATCCGGCCGCCGTGGCACCGTCCGCGGATTCCGCGGTGATAATCACGATCGCCTGCGCCTGCGGGAAATCGTCGGTGATGGTCAAGTGGATGGCGGCCACCATGCCCTGCGGCGTCAGCGCCCGCAGCCGTTCCATGGCACCGCCGGTCAGCAGCAGCGTCGGCTGCCCGCCCGGCTTGTTGACGACACCCATGTCGCGCCAGAAAACACCCTTGCGCAGACCGGTGCCGAGCGCCTTCGAACAGGCCTCCTTGGCCGCGTACCGCTTGGCATAGCTGGCCGCGCGCAGACGTCGGCGATCCGACTTGGCGCGCTCGATTTCGGTAAAGACCCGGTTGGTGAAGCGATCGCCGAAACGCTCCAGGGTACGCTCCACGCGGCGGATGTCGATGATGTCGTTGCCGATTCCGATGATCATCGCCGGGCGCCTCAGGCGCTGCGTTCGCCGGTGGCAGCCCGGCGGGCCTGGTCCATCGCCGCGCGCATCCGTTTGATGGCGGAGTCGAGACCGCCGAAGATCGCCTCGCCGACCAGGAAATGGCCGATATTCAGCTCGACGATCGTCGGGATCGCCGCGACCGGCCCGACCGTGTCATAGCTCAGCCCGTGGCCGGCATGGCATTCCAGCCCCACCGCCTCGGCGCGGTCGGCGGCGACGCGCAGCCGCTCCAGTTCGGCCTCCCGTGCCGCCCCGGCAACCGCCTCGCAATAGGCGCCGGTGTGCAGCTCGACGACCGGGGCCGCCAGCGCCACGGCAGCATCGATCTGTGCCGGTTCGGGGTCGATAAACAGCGACACGCGGATGTCCGCCGCCGCCAATTCGGCGACCAGCGGTCGCAGCGCCGCAAGGTTGCCGGCTGCGTCCAGCCCGCCTTCCGTGGTCACCTCCTCGCGCCGTTCGGGCACGATGCAGGCGGCGTGCGGCCGGTGGCGCAGGGCGATGGCCAGCATCTCGGCGGTGGCCGCCATCTCCAGGTTCAACGGCAGGTCGATCTCCGTACCCAGGCGCTCGATATCGAGATCGCTGATGTGGCGCCGGTCCTCGCGCAGATGGGCGGTGATACCGTCGGCGCCGGCGGCGGCCGCCAGCCGCGCCGCGCGCACCGGGTCAGGATGCCGGCCGCCGCGCGCGTTGCGGATCGTGGCGACGTGGTCGATGTTGACGCCCAGCCTCAGTCTACGATTCATGGCATTCCCCTCGTCGATTGCCCTGGCGCGCGGCGGCCTAGCCACTGCGGGCGCGATCGACGGCACTGATCACCGGCGTCGCGCGCAAGGCGGCGATGATGTTCGACAGATGCCGGAGGTCGGATACGTCGATGTCGATCAGCATCTCGAAAAAATCGGTCGAGCGGTGGGTGATCTTCAGATTGGTGATGTTGCCGCCGTTCTTGCCGATCACCGTCGACAACGTCCCCAGGCTGCCGGGTTCGTTGGCCAATATGGCGTGCAGCCGCCCGGTGTGTTCGTCGGCGGCCTCGTCCCAGCTGACGTCGAGCCAGCGCTCCGGCGTCTCGTAGAAGCTCTCCAGCGTCTCGCAGTCGATGGTGTGGATGGTCACGCCCTTGCCTGTGGTGACGATGCCGACGATGCGGTCGCCCGGGATCGGGTGGCAGCAACGGGCATAGTGCACCGCCATGCCGGGGATCAGCCCGCGGATCGCGACGGGCTGGTCCTTCGACTTGCCTTTTGATTTTCGGGCGCGGCCGATCGGGACGACTTTGCCGTCCTTCTGTGGCTGGGCCGCCGAACGATGGCCGGGGAAGACCGCGTTGAAGATCTCCCGCGCGCCGTTCAGACCGGCGCCGACATTGGCGTAGATATCCTCGGTCGATGAGGCCTTCAGGTTCTTCAGCACGCCATCCAGCGCCTTGTCGGAGAACTCGTAGCCCTCCTGGCGCCAGACCTTCTGCAGCATGGCACGACCCAGTTCGACGTACTGGCTGCGTTGCTGCAGGCGGACGAAACGGCGGATGCGGGCCCGCGCCTTGCCGGTGACGACGAAGCGCTCCCATTCCGGCGACGGTGTCGAGGTCTTGGAGTTGACGATCTCGACCTGGTCGCCGTTCTGCAACCGCTGCCGCAACGTGACCAGTCGGCCGTTGACCTTCGACCCGACGCAGGTGTCGCCGATCTCGGAATGCACCGCATAGGCGAAATCGACCGGTGTCGCCCCTTGCGGCAGGGCGATCAGCAAGCCCTTCGGAGTGAAACAGAACACCTGGTCCTGGAACAGTTCCATCTTGGTGTGCTCGAGGAACTCCTCGGGCCGCTGCGCCTGATCCAGGATGTCGAGCAACTCGCGCAGCCAGCGGTATTGCGGACCACTCTGCTTCGGCTGTCCCTGCTTGTAGGTCCAGTGCGCGGCGACGCCCAGCTCGGCCACCTCGTGCATGGCACGGGTGCGGATCTGCACCTCGATGCGCTGCTGGTAGGGGCCGATCACCGCGGTGTGCAGGGACTGATAGCCGTTCGGCTTCGGCGTCGAGACATAGTCCTTGAATCGACCGGGAAGCGAGGCGTAGCGGCTGTGCAACAGGCCCATCGCCTGGTAGCAGTCGGGCACGTTGTTGACCAGGATTCGCAAAGCCATGATGTCGAGCAACTGCTCGAAGGCCATGTCCTTGCGCTGCATCTTGCGCCAGATCGAGTAGGGCCGCTTCTCGCGCCCGGCGACCTCCGCATCCAGCCCGTCGGCGGTCAAGATGTCGCCGAGTTCCTTGATGACCATCGCGATCAGATCGCCGCCCTCCTCCTTCAACTGGGCGAGGCGGCGGACGATGCTGTCACGGGCGTCGGGGTTGAGATAGGTGAAGGCGAGGTCGTCCAACTCGTCCTTCATCTCATGCATGCCGATGCGCTCCGCCAGCGGCGCATAGATCTCCAGCGTCTCGCGAGCGATCCGGTGGCGCTTGTCCTCGCTCTTGATGTGGTAGAGGGTGCGCATGTTGTGCAGCCGGTCGGACAGCTTGACCAGTAGCACGCGGATATCGCGCGACATGGCGACGACGAGCTTGCGGAAATTCTCCGCCTGCTTGGAGGTGTCGCTCTGCAACTCCAGTTTCGACAGCTTGGTCACGCCGTCGACAAGCTGGGCGATCTCCTTGCCGAACTTGGACTCGATGTCGGTGAGGGTGGCGACCGTGTCCTCGACCGTGTCATGCAGCAGGCCGGTTACGATCGAGCCGGTATCCAGCTTCATGTCGGCCAGGATGCCGGCGACTTCGAGCGGATGCAGGAAATAGGCGTCGCCGGAGGCGCGGCGCTGCGAGCCATGCGCCTTCATGGAAAAGACGTAGGCGCGGTTGATCAGGTCCTCGTCCGCCTTCGGATCGTAGGCCTTTACGCGTTCGACCAGTTCGAACTGGCGGATCATTCACTGCACCCGATCGCCGACCCAACCCAGGCGCCGGGCACTGAAGCGGATGGCGGTCCGACCGCGCGGCGCCGCCGTGCCACCAAATCAGGCGAGGCTGTCGTCCTCGTCCCCGACGATGATGTCGTCCTCCGCGGCACCAGTGCCTTCGACCTCTTCCGCCTCGGCCCCGGCCTCGACGGACATCTCCAGCCCTTCTTCCTCGACCAAGGCTTCGACGGACACTTCCAGCCCTTCGTCCTCGACGGACACATCCAGGCTCTCTTCCTCGACCGCCGGCACCTCGGCAGCAACTTCCTCATCCGGCGCGGCGCCGAGTTCGATATTGGCCGACTCCCGGGCCAATCCCTGCAGCCACTCTTCCTCGCCGGCCATGAGGTCGATAATCTCTTCCTCCGGCTCCTCCGGCTCATGGACCTTCTGATGGTCCTTCACCAGGGCCTCGCCGACCTCTTCGATCGAAATGGTCTCGTCGGCGATCTCGCGCAGTGCGATCACCGGGTTCTTGTCGTTGTCGCGCTCGATGGTCAACGGCGCGCCGGCGGAAACGTCGCGCGCCCGGCGGGCGGCGGTCATCACCAGTTCGAACCGGTTGGGAATCTTGAGGACGCAATCTTCGACGGTAACGCGAGCCATACCGACACTTCTCCGAAACGCTGTGTGTTCTGCGAATATAGGTGGATGGCAGGGTCCCGGCAACAAGCACACGAAGCCCCCTCCCGCTGACTTGCCTCAGCGGTGACGGGGACCTATGTATCTGTCGCCGGCCTTGCCACTCGACCTGCTAGGCGTTTCTAGCGGATGCAAGGGCGCCGACGCAAGAAGGTTTCGGTGATGCGTCGACCAGCAACACAACCGGAGGGCGGTAGTGCCCCTGGCGTGTGTTTCTAAAGAAAAGATTGACCAGACAGGTGCGACGGTCTACGCCGATACTAACGGCACAGGCCATCATTTCGACTTTTGGAACAGGCATTGCAATGATTTTCTACAAAGAAGAGCGTTTGGCGTTGTTCATAGACGGCGCCAATCTTTATTCGGCCGCACGGTCGCTTGGTTTCGACATAGACTACAAGCGCCTTCTTGACTTGTTTGCCAAGAAAGGGCGCATGATTCGCGCGTTCTACTACACCATGCTGGTAGAGGATCAGGAGTACTCGCCGATTCGGCCGCTCATCGATTGGCTCGACTACAATGGCTACACGATGGTGACCAAGCCGATCAAAGAATTCACGGATTCGCAGGGTCGACGCAAGGCGAAGGGCAACATCGATATCGACCTCGCCGTCGACGCCCTGGAGATGACCGACAAGGTCGACCACATCCTGCTGTTCTCCGGCGACGGCGATTTTCGTCGGTTGGTCGAGGCGATCCAGCGTCGCGGGGTGCGGGTAACGGTGGTCAGCACGGTCAAGGCACACCCGCCAATGGTGGCCGACGAGTTGCGGCGGGCCGCCGACAATTTCATCGAGTTGCAGGAACTCGTGCCGCACATCCAGCGGAGCGTTCCGACCCCGTCGCAGCGAGTCGCCGACACGTACGCGGAAGTCGACGACGAAGTGGCCGAGGACGATTTGGACGACGAGGAGGCCGGCGAGGCTGTCTACTCGCAGACGGCGTGATCGAGCCGCAAGCGCCGCGCCAGCCGGACCTCGATTGTCCGCTCTGCCCCAGGTTGGCGGCATTCCGCGCCGCCAACCGCACCGCTTTTCCGGATTTCCACAACGCGCCGGTCGCCTCGTTCGGGCCGACCGACGCACCGTTGCTGGTCGTCGGCCTGGCGCCGGGGCTGCGCGGCGCCAACCGCACCGGCCGGCCCTTCACCGGCGACTTCGCCGGCGATTTGCTCTACGGCACACTGACCAAATACGGGCTGGCGACCGGGGTATTCGATGCCCGGCCCGATGACGGGCTGACCCTGACCCGGTGCCGGATCACCAACGCCGTGCGTTGCGTGCCGCCCGAGAACAAGCCGGTCGCCGCCGAAGTTACCGCCTGCCGCGGCTTCCTCGCCGGAGAGCTGGCCGCCATGGTGGCACTGGAGGGCGTGGTCGCGCTCGGCGGCATCGCGCACAAGGCGGTCCTGGCGGCGCTCGGCCTGAAGCAATCCGTCCTGCCCTTCGCGCATGGTGCGATTCACGCCCTGCCCGACGGCCGGTTTCTCGCCGACAGCTATCACTGCTCCCGCTACAACACCAACACCGGGCGCCTGACGCCGGCGATGTTCGAGGCCGTATTCGCCGAGGTGTCGCGCCGTATCGCGACCACCTGACGCGCCGAGGACGCCGCTCCGCCAGTCGCAGATCCCGGCGCCGGCGCCCGGAAACCACGAAATGCCGCACGATACCGGCGCTCCGCCGCAGGGCAACGCTGGCTCATCGCCCGATTGACCTGTTAGGGTGCCGCTGTCCTAGCCGTCGCTGGTCAGGCCAACCCAACAAACCGCCAAAAAAACTGAAGGCGAGGAGGCAAATCCATGAGTGTCGAAAATCAGGTCGATTATGAAGTCGGCCGGGACAATGTCCGGGTCCTGGGGCTCGACGTTCACAATCCGGTCTTTTTCGTATCCGGGATCGTCATTGTCGGTTTCGTCATTTTCACACTCATGTTTCAGGAGAGTTCCGCCAGCTTTTTCGGCTGGCTGCGTCCCTGGCTGACATCGACCTTCGACTGGGTCTTCATGATCGCCGGGAACATCTTCGTTCTCTTCTGCCTGTTCCTGATCGTGTCGCCGATGGGCAAGATCCGGCTCGGTGGCGTCGATGCCAAACCGGACTATTCCTACACCGGTTGGTTCGCCATGCTGTTCGCCGCCGGCATGGGCATCGGGCTGATGTTCTTTGGCGTCTCCGAACCGATCTCGCATTTCAGCTCGTCCTTTGCCGAAAGCGCCGGCGAGGCCGGATCCTGGGCGCCGCTCGCCGGCGCCGCCGGCGATGCCGAGGCGGCCCGCAAGCTCGGCATGGCGGCGACGATCTTCCATTGGGGCCTGCACCCCTGGGCGATCTATGCCATCGTCGCGCTGGCGCTGGCTTTCTTCACCTACAACCGCGGCCTGCCGCTGACCATTCGCTCGGCCTTCTACCCGGTGCTCGGCGAACGGGTCTGGGGTCCCTTCGGGCATCTGATCGATACGCTGGCGGTCTTCGCCACGCTGTTCGGCCTGGCGACGTCGCTCGGTTTCGGGGCCGAACAGGCAATGGCCGGGCTCAATCATCTGTTCGACATAGAAGTGACAGACGGGGCCAAGGTGATCCTGATCCTCGCCATCACCGCGGTCGCGTTGCTTTCGGTCATCGCCGGGCTCGATGCCGGGGTCAAGCGGCTAAGCGAAATCAACATGGTGCTCGCCGCCCTGCTGCTGCTCTTCGTCATCCTGGTCGGTCCGACCGTGGCGATCCTGACCGGCTTCTTCGACAACATCTTCAATTACGCCGTCGAACTGCCAAAGCTCAGCAACTGGATCGGCCGGACCGATGACAATTTCTTCCACGGCTGGACGACCTTCTACTGGGCCTGGTGGATGTCGTGGTCGCCCTTTGTCGGCATGTTCATCGCCCGGGTCTCGCGCGGCCGCACGGTTCGCGAGTTCCTGATCTGCGTGCTGTTGATCCCGTCGCTCGTCTGTGTGCTGTGGATGACCGCCTTCGGCGGCACAGCGATCACCCAGATCGTCAGCGACGGCTATACCGCGGTGGCGGAAGCCGATCTGCCGGTGCAGCTCTTCCTGATGCTGGAGGAATTGCCGTTGGCGCCGATCACCTCTTTCATCGGCATCATGCTGGTGATCGTCTTCTTCGTCACCTCGTCGGATTCCGGCTCGCTGGTAATCGACACCATCACCGCCGGCGGCAAGATCGACGCGCCGGTCGCGCAGCGGGTCTTCTGGGCGATCTTCGAGGGCCTGGTGGCCATTACCCTGCTGCTCGGCGGCGGGCTCGGCTCGCTGCAGGCGGCGGCGATCGCCACCGGCTTCCCCTTTGCGCTGGTGCTGGTCGGCATGGTCGGCAGCACCTTCATAGGCCTGCGAGAGGAACGACGCGCCCTGGCCTGACCGGGCGGGCCGGCAGGAACGGGACGGAAGGGCCGTGCGGCATCGCGCGGCCCTTCTTTCTATCCCCGCTCGCGCAATACGCGTGCCTTCTCGCGCTGCCAGTCCCGCTGCTTGACTGCCTCGCGCTTGTCGGCCTTGCGCTTGCCACGGGCAAGGCCGAGTTCGACCTTGGCGATGCCGCGCGGCGTGAAATAGATCGTCAGCGGTACCAGCGTCGCGCCCTCGCGCTTCACCGCGCCCAGCAGCCGGTCGCGCTCGCGGGCATGGACCAGCAGCTTGCGCGGACGCCGAGGTTCGTGGCTCTGATGCCCGGCATGGCTGTATTCGGGGATATGGGCGTTGAACAGGTACAACTCGCCCTTCATGTCGCCGGCATAGGATTCCTGGATGCTGGCGCGCCCTTCGCGCAACGACTTCACCTCGGTGCCGGTCAGCATCAGACCGGCCTCCAGCCTGTCCTCGATGAAATAGTCGAAGCGCGCTCGCCGGTTCTTCGCCGCCACCCGGCCGGCCGGTTGCTTGTCTTTCGCTGTCATGGCTCGGTCTCGGTTGCGCGGATGGCCGTTTCGGCGGCCAGGTTGCCGCCGTGCCGGAGCCGGCGACGTGCCGTCGGGAACGGTGGCGATCGCCGGTCCTGCCGCCCCTAATTCAGCAAGCCGGCATGTACCATTGCATGGCGGACGGCCTGTTTCGTCGCCTCGGTCGGCGGCACCAGCGGCAGACGCACCCGCGACGGCGCCTTGCCCAGCAATTCAGCGCCGTATTTCACCGGCGACGGGCTCGCTTCCAGGAACAAGGCGCGGTGTAGCGGCATCAGCCGGTCGCGGATCTCCGCCATCGATGCCAGGTCGCCCTGGCGCCATGCCTTGTGCAGCCTGGCGCACAGCCGGGGAGCCAGATTCGCCGTTACCGAGATGCAGCCATGCCCGCCCTGGGCCAGGAACGCCGTCACCGTGGCGTCCTCGCCGGAAAGCTGGCAGAAATCCGCCCCCAATTCGACGCGCGTTCGTAACGGACGGGCAAGGTCATTCGTGGCATCTTTGACGCCAACGATATTCGGCAACTTCGCGAGGCGCGCCATTGTTTCGACCGACATGTCTACGACACTGCGCCCTGGTATGTTGTAGATGATGATCGGCAGGTCAGCGCTATCGTGGATCGCCTTGTAATGCTGGAACAAACCTTCTTGGGTCGGCTTATTGTAGTAGGGCGTGACGACCAGCGCCGCGTCGGCGCCCGCCTTCTTGGCGTGGATTGCCAGCGCCGTCGCCTCCTCGGTCGAATTCGATCCGGCGCCGGCGATGACCGGCACCTTGCCGCGCGCGACCTCGATGCACAGCTCGACGACGCGCCGATGCTCTTGATGGCTCAGCGTCGGCGACTCGCCGGTCGTGCCGACCGGGACGAGGCCGTCCGTGCCCTCGGCGATCTGCCACTCGACGAAGGACTGAAAGGCCGCCTCGTCGAGGCCGCCCTCGGCGAACGGTGTGATCAACGCTACGATGGACCCCTGGAACATCGCGCACCCCCTGTTGGCCTCGAAGCGGCCCAATTTCCGGTCGGCGAGACCATAGCCATCCGGCGAACCCTTGCCAAGCGCGCGGCGGCGCTGGTTTTCACGGCGGCGCTGGCGATCGCCGCCCCGACGCCGGCCGCCGCCGAGCCCTCCTTCGAACCGCCGCTGTCGCCAAGCGACGTGATGCTCTATGGCGCGGCTTTCCTGGCGATGGGCGCCGATTCCTGGGACGCCGCCCGCGCCGCCGCCGACCAGGCGGACGACCCGGTCCTGCGCAAGGTATTGCGGAGCCTCGACCTGGCCCGCGACGACAGCGATGCCGGTTTCAAGGACGTCGCGGAGTTCCTCATCGCCAACCCGCACTGGCCGCGGCGCGGCAGGCTGCGCCTGGAGGCCGAACGGCGGCTGCCGGAGAGCATGTCCGCCAAGATCGTCGTCGGCTGGTTCGACGAATTTCCGCCGCTGACCTTCGACGGCATCCTGCGCTATGGGGATGCCTTGACCGAGCTCGATCGCGCCGCCGATCTGCGTCGCTTCGCCGCCGATCGCTGGACCCGCGTCGAGCTGAGCGCGGCACAGCAGACGGAATTCCTCGACCGCTATGGCGCGTTGCTGACCGACGCCGACCACCAGGCGCGGCTGGAAGCTCTGCTGTGGGCGAACCGCGCGCGGGAGACCCGGCGGCTCTACCCGCTGCTCCGCGCGGGTCAGCGGGCCCTTGCCGAGGCGCGGCTGCTGCTGGCCGGCCGATCGCGTCGCGGCGTTGATCGCGCCGTCAAGGCGGTCCCGGCCGAACTGGCCGAGGATGAGGGTCTGATCTACGAGCGGGTGCGCTGGCGCCGCCGTGCCGACAACACCGAAGGCGCGATCGAATTGCTGGCCCTGGAGCCGGCGGTGCCGAGCCGCCCCGACCGCTGGTGGACCGAGCGGAACATCCTTGCCCGCCGGCTGTTTGCCGATGGCGACCACCTCGGCGCCTACGAACTGGTTCATGATCGGCAGGGGCTCAGCCGTTCGGATCTCGCCGAGGCCGAATGGCTTTCCGGCTGGCTGGCGCTGCGATTCATCGACCGGCCCGACCTCGCCGAGGGCCATTTCCGCCGCCTCTACGAGAATGTCGGCACGCCGATCAGCCTTGCCCGCGGTGCCTATTGGCTCGGCAGGACCTTCGAGACGCTGGGCAATCGCGACGAGGCCACGCTCTGGTTCCAGGCGGCGGCCCGCCACGACACCGCGTTCTATGGTCAGCTCGCCGCCGGTTGGCTTGGGCTGCCGAGCGTCGCCCGTCTGCCCGACGACCCGCCGGTTTCACCGGAAGCTCTGTCCGCCTTCGAAGTCAACGATCTCGTGGACATCATCCTGGCGCTCGATCAGATCGGCGAGACCGTACATGCCGACCGGTTCCTGCGGGTCCTCGCCGGGCAATCGGACGACCCCGCGCATCTGGCACTGACCAGCGGATTGGCACTGACGCTCGAGCGGCGCCACATCGCCGTGCGAAGCGCCAAGCAGGCCTCGGCCCGCGGGCCACTGTTGATCGAGGCGGGCTATCCCATTCTGGAATTGAGCGCCGCCGCGCCAGGGCCGGACACGGCATTGCTGTTGGCACTGATCCGCCAGGAGAGCGAATTCCGCGTCGACGCGATCAGCCGCAGCGGCGCCCGCGGTCTGATGCAACTCATGCCGGCAACCGCGCGGCGGATGTCCAGGCAGTTGGGCGTGCCGCACAGCATCCGAAGGCTGACCGCCGATCCCGA